>JAZODB010000094.1:0-9756 GCA_045596785.1 Eubacteriales bacterium | reverse complement strand
TAGCAGGACTTAAAGTAACGGTAAAAAACGGTCGTGCCATAAACAGCGAAGGTGCATTGGCAGGAAGTACCGTTGACTTATTCACAGCAATGTGCAATTTTATGAAATTCACAGACACAACCCTCGAAAAAGCAATTCCCTGCGCGACCTCAAATCCCGCCGCAATGGTCGGAATATCCGATGTATGCGGAGCAATACAAAACGGGCTTCGAGCAGATTTCATCATGATAAACGATAAAAAATCCCCCGCTATCGAATCCGTATGGATTTGCGGAGAAAAAATCTAAAATAACGGAGTGCTATATGTCAGAGAAATTTTATATAACAACAGCTATCGCCTATGCTTCCACAAAGCCGCATATAGGCAACACATACGAAATAATAGCCACAGATGCAATCGCACGCTATAAAAGACAGCGCGGCTACGATGTGTTTTTCTGTACTGGTACCGATGAACATGGTCAAAAAATAGAAAATAAGGCTCTTGATGCGGGAATCTCCCCAAAGGAATACGTTGACAATGTAGCCGGAGAAATCAAAAGCATTTGGGATCTCATGAACACAAGCTATGACTATTTTATCCGCACTACCGACGAAAATCACGAAAAAGCAGTTGCAAATATTTTCAAGAAATTGTACGAAAAAGGCGATATATACAAGGGATATTACGAGGGGTGGTACTGTACTCCCTGCGAATCCTTCTTCACTGAAACACAGCTTGCAGATGGGAAATGTCCCGATTGCGGACGAGAGGTTCAGAAAACAAAGGAAGAAGCGTACTTCTTCAAAATGAGTAATTACGCCGATCGTCTCATCAAATATATTGAAGAAAACCCGGATTTTATTCAGCCGGAATCAAGGCGCAAAGAGATGATAAACAACTTCTTAAAGCCCGGGTTGCAGGATCTCTGCGTATCAAGAACAAGCTTCAAATGGGGTATCCCCGTTGATTTCGACAAAAATCACGTTATCTATGTTTGGATGGATGCGCTTACAAATTATATTACCGCGCTCGGATATGACCCCGACAATGCCGTACAGCCCGAAAATTTCATTAAGTATTGGCCGGCAGATGTCCACATTATCGGCAAGGATATTGTCAGATTCCATTCTATCTATTGGCCGATATTCCTGATGGCTCTCGATATTCCGCTTCCCAAAAAAGTCTTTGGTCACCCGTGGTTTAATTTCGGTACGGATAAAATGTCAAAATCACGCGGAAATGTAATATACGCGGATGACCTTGCAAAACGCTTTTCCGTCGATGGTGTGCGTTATTACGCTCTTTCAGAGATGCCGTACTCTTCCGACGGTGCAATAACTTATGAAACGATTATAAACAGATACAACACGGACCTTGCCAACAACCTCGGAAACCTTGTAAGCCGTACACTCGCAATGAACAAAAAGTATTTCGACGGAATAATTCCCACTCCCGCAAAGGAAGAAGATGTCGATATTGACTTAAAGAAAACCGTATCCGATACTGTACGTGCTTTCGGAAATAATATGGATACATTCCACATTGCCGATGCATGTGCGGAGATTTTCTCAATGCTAAGACGTGCAAACAAATATATAGACGAAACAGCACCTTGGACTCTCGCAAAATCGGAAGAGACAAAAGAACGTCTCGGCACCGTTATTTACAATCTTCTTGAAGTTATAAGAATCGGAGCAATAATGCTGTCATCTCTGATACCGCAAACAGCCGAGAGTATCCTTGCCTCACTTTCGACAGGCGTTCGCGGTTATGATTCGATATTCGATTTCGGAAAGCTTGAGGTAGGACACACCACGCAAGTAGGGGCACCGCTCTTCCAAAGAATAGACGAAGAAAAATTCCTCGCAGAGATTAATGCCGAGCGCGAAAAAGCCACAAGCGAAGCGAAAAAAGTTGAGGAAAAAGCCGCAGAAAAACCTGAAAATATTGCTCAAATCGGAATCGATGACTTTATGAATGTTGAGCTTCGCACCGCTCAGATACTTGAATGCGAAAAAGTTCCGAAAGCAAAAAAACTGCTCAAGCTGAAAGTGGACCTCGGATACGAACAACGTACGGTTGTTTCCGGAATCGCAAAATATTATGAGCCTGAAGCTCTCGTCGGAAAGAAAATCATCATCGTCGCAAATCTTAAGCCCGCAGTCCTTTGCGGAATCGAATCGAATGGCATGATTCTCGCATCGGGTGAAGAAACGGTTCGCGTTGTATTCCTTGACCCCGAAACTCCGCTCGGCGAAAGAGTCCGCTGATGAGTGCATTTCTTTTCGATTCGCATGCACATTATGATGACGAACGCTTCGCGAATGAATTTGACGGCGGAATACACGGTGCTATAAAAAAAGCATACGATGAGGGCGTGCACGGAATCATAAATGTCGGAGCCAATCTCACATCATCCGAAAACTCCGTTCACCTCGCAGAAATGTATAATTTCGTATGGGCGTCTGTGGGAATACATCCCTCAGATGCTCAGCGGATTGATAATCCCGATACAGCGTTATATCAAATCGAGCGCCTCGCTTCTTCGGAACGTGTAGTCGCTGTCGGAGAAATAGGCCTCGATTATCACTATGATGACACGGACCGAGAAATTCAGGCGTACTTCTTTGACGCACAGCTCAAGCTTGCCGAAAAGCTGAAACTCCCCATAGTAATACATTCGCGCGATGCAATGGGTGATACTCTCGATATTCTCGCGAAGCATCCCAACGTCCGTGGCGTAATGCACAGTTTCAGCGGAAGCGCGGAAGTCGCCTCTCAACTTTGCAAAAAAGGATGGTATATTTCATTCTCGGGTCCCGTTACTTATAAAAACTCTGCTAAGGTTAAGGAAGCTGCCGCAGTCGTTTCAAATGAATTAATCCTCATCGAAACAGACAGTCCGTATCTTCCGCCTGTTCCGCACAGAGGTAAACTTAACTACTCGGGATATCTGAAACACACATGCCAAGCCGTAGCCGACATAAGAGGTCTGTCATTTGAAGAAACAGCAAAAATAACATGGAAAAATTCCGTTCGCATGTTCGGAATCAACCACATTCTATAAAACTTTTCAACCCGAATATTGATTCGGAAATCCCTGAAAAGTCCACGCATTATCATATAAACGGTATTACGTGGACTTAAATCGGGATTATGGAGGATATCATGGTTATAACCTACACCGTAAAAAACAATTTGTATGTAAACATCACAAGTCACTGTACAAACAGATGCGAATTTTGCATAAGAGAATACTCTCACATTCCCGAACCGTATACCGATTTGCGTCTTGAGAGAGAACCCACATTACAAGAAATTATTGCTGATATATCCTCATATAATCTCAATAAATTCACAGAAATAGTATTTTGCGGTTTAGGTGAGCCTGCCTGCCGGCTATACGACATGCTTTCGACGTGCAAAAAAATAAGAGAACTCACAACAACTCCGATTCGCGTCAATACGAACGGACATGCATCTCTGATTCTCGCTGAAGATACCGCTCCCATGTTCAAAGGACTTGTTGACCGCATATCAATAAGCCTGAATGCCGCCGATTCCGATACATATATGAAGGTCTGCCACCCTAAATTCGGTGAAGACACCTTCAGCGGAGTGATAAAATTTGCACGTGAAGTTGTAAAATATGTCCCCGAAGTAATTATTACAGTTGTAAAAGGCACTATCCCTGATGATGATATCGAAAGATGCAAACAAATCGCATCGGATATCGGCGCGGGATTTCTTGTGCGCGACATGATTAACAAGCCTTAACGAAAAGCAGGATGCTGTTTCATATAATAACCTCCGCACCGTTCGCTGCATAAACAATACATTTCATCCGCCGAATTCAGCGTGCGATATTCTCTTTTACCGATATCGCAAAGCATTGAATAATCGGCGGGTTTTGTTATTATCGAAACTTTAAAATTCCCTTTTTTATCGGAGAGATATCTTCTGCCGCTCTCGCTCGCTCCGAGAAGCACAGTGTGTAAAGGATTTCGCTTTACATCACCGGGTGCAGTGCCGAGAATCGAAAACAAAATCTCGCGCCTCATTCTTGCCGCAGTGTATTTTTTTGTTGAAAGAGCTTTCATAAATTCCGTAAAATTTTTACATTCACGTGCAGTTTTTTTAGCATAACGAATGACAGCATTTTCCGACTCACTCGGCACATAGAGTCGGCAATAATCGAACAATATGCCGAAAAAACGCTCTTCACGGCAAATCTCATCTTCGTGTGCAGCAAAAACATCATATGCCTCATCGGGAATGTCCTCACGCGCCGCGGACAAACCGTGCGAAAAAATCACCTCGCGCAGTTCCGAGGCACTTTTGCAATCCGAAATGCGTTTAAGTATCGTATATTTGTTTATTCCGTTCATTTTACCGAATCTGACATATTCACAACCGAGCTTATCGTTGGCACCGAGAGGAACATCAAGTCCCATTTCATTCATAACAGAATCGAAAAGAACGGCGCTTCCCGTCTCTCGCCTTGACTTTTCCGCACGAATTATCCGTTCACGGTATTCCGCAGAGCTTTTTATCTCCGCAGCCTTTAAAATCAAGTCTAAATCTCCCGACTCCGAGCCGAAAATCAAAGTATCTGCGCCCATACCGCCGGCAACCGCAACAGCACCGCGCGCAAAGCTCTCGGCACCCGCGCATGCCCACGGAAATGGCAGCTCTGCAACTATGTCCGCACCGCATGACAAAGCCGCTTCCGCACGTGTATATTTATCGAATATTGCGGGGGTGCATCTTTGAGTAAGATTTCCGCTCATCACGCAAATAACAACGCCGTTATCACCCGAATCACGCCTTGCACGTTCAATCACATATTTATGCCCCAAATGAATTGGATTAAATTCACAAATTACCGCAAATATTTTCGACATTTTTATTTCTTCCCACAAAGTATTTTAAATATCTTGTTTTTCTTTGAATTATAATATATAATTATATCCGATATTAATCATACTGTCAAATATTATTTATAAATTTCGGAGGAAAACACACAAGATGAAAGTTTTAGTTGTAAATGCAGGTTCATCATCGCTCAAATATCAGCTCTTTGATACCGATACCGAATCAGTACTCGCAAAAGGTATCTGCGAAAGAATAGGTCTCGACGGACGTATAGAGCACAGAAAAGGCGAAAAGGGTGACAAAATCAAAGCGGAAATTCCGATGCCCGATCATGCTGTCGCTACCGATATCGTAGTTAAGTACCTCACCGATCCCGAAACAGGAGTTATCTCCGATATGAGCGAAATTGAAGCTGTCGGTCACAGAGTTGTGCACGGCGGACCTTATTTCTTCGAATCGGTTCTTCTCACAGATGACGTTCTCTCAAAGCTTGAGCTTTGCCGTGACTTCGCACCTCTTCATACAGGCGCACATATCATGGGTATAAAGGGATGCCTTTCCGTAATGCCCGACAAACCGCAGGTTCTCGTATTTGATACCGCGTTCCATCAGACAATGCCGGAGCATGCGTACATGTACGGTGTATCCTATGATATGTATGAGAAATACCATATCCGCCGCTACGGTGCTCATGGAACATCCCACAGATATGTTTCACGCGAAATGGCAAAGCTTCTCAACAAGCCTGTCGAAGATACAAAAATAATTACCTGCCACATCGGAAACGGTTCTTCAATTTCCGCAGTAAAGGGCGGTCGTTGCATTGACACATCAATGGGTTTCACTCCTCTTGAAGGCGTTGTAATGGGAACACGTTGCGGTTCAATCGACCCTGCGGTAGTCACTTATATAATGAATAAAGAAGGCTTCACTCCCGATGAAATGAGTGAATACATGAATAAAAAATGCGGTTTCCTTGGTCTTTCCGGAATTTCCTCCGACAGCCGCGACATTGAAGCAGCAATCAAAAACGGAGATAAGAGAGCATATATGACCGCTACTACTCTCGCTTACCAGGTTAAAAAGTATATCGGCTCATATGCAGCAGCAATGAACGGGCTTGATGCGGTAGTATGGACAGCCGGAATGGGCGAGAACAACCCCGAGCTTCGCGAAAGAGCATGTACAGACATGGAGTACTTCGGAATCTCCATAAATTGTGAGCTCAACGCACAAACTCACCACCAGCCGAACACTGTTGAAATTTCAACTCCCGATTCAAAAGTTAAGGTCTATGTGCTTCCCACAAACGAAGAGCTTATGATAGCATCCGACACAGAAGCTATCGTAAAAAAACTTAACAAATAATCAAACTGAAAACAAAACGGATGCAAATGCATCCGTTTTGTTCAACAGTCTATATTTTTATGTACAATTTCAGAAAGATTTGTAAAATTGTCCACCTTCACAAAGTCGATATCCGACTTATATATAACTTCATCGTTTCCGCCCATTCCGTAATCATCACCGAAATACAGAATATCGCTGTGTGAGTATCCCTCGTCGCTGCAGAACAAGTCGAGCGCGTAGTACTTATTGTACGGAAGCGGAACCATATCGAATGATGAAGAACCTCCTACAAATACTGTATATTCGGGAAATTCTCTGAGCACGATATCATAAACCGCCCTGCGCTTCTCTCGTGAAGGGTCAAACAGAAGTTTTTCCGCAATCGGAGCTTTAGTTCCAAGAAGCGGGAATGTCACACAGCCTGACGGATGAAATTCAACGCTGTCACCGACAAACTCAGTATAGCCGAGTTTTTCTCTGAGATTCATGATACGCTTCACCACAGAATCATTATCGCATGGCAATATTAAATCGCGGACAATCTCAATGTTTCCGGTGTTGTCCCTATATTTTGCATATTGCAAGCCATAATTACCAATCAAATCGACAGGATATTCTCTTATTTGAGCAAATATACGCTTAACCTGTCCGGCACCTGCCACGATAACACGAATATTTTTCCTTTTAAGTTCATCAAGAACAGCAAGATTCTCGTCTGTAATCCACGTGCGGTGCTCAGTCAAAGTTCCGTCGAGGTCAAACGCAAATACTTTCTTATTCATAATAACACGGCTCCATTCATTATTTTTGTTTCATTTCCGAAATTCTTTCTTCATTTGGAGTAACATACGCCGTCCAATTGGTAGTGTATATCACAAATCCCGGTCTCGCTCCCGCAGGTTTTTTCACTTTTGCCACTTTAGTGTAATCAACCGGAACCATAACTCCTCCGCGGGATTTCGAGTTATACGCAGCAATCTCGGCAGCTTCCGTAAATGCCGACTCAGACGGCTCGTCCTCATTGTCATTTACGGCAAGAACAACATGAGAACCGGGCTGATTCTTCACATGAAACCACCAGTCCCCACGGTCGGCAAGCTTTGTTGTCAAGTAATCGTTCGCTATATTGTTTCTTCCGCAGTAAACAGTGTGGCCGTCTGAAGTTTTATATTTTGCAATACTTGGAGCGGATTGCTTTTTCTCGGAATAGTTTTTCATTTTAGATGCATAGCCGCTGTGATAAAGCTCGGCTCTGATTTCGGAAAGCTCCCGTTCTCCGTCTGCTCGGGAGAGCGTATCAAGAACCGAGTATACATACTCAAGTTCATGCTCCGCTGCGGAAATCTGCTCGGCAAGATGTATTCTCGCCGTCTTTGTCTTATTGTATTTCTTATAATAAATCTGAGCATTGGCTGCGGGACTCAATCTTTTGTCAAGAGGAATTGTTACATCTTCACATTCATCGCTCCAATAATTCTGAAGCGTACAGCTATCCTCTCCTCTGCGGATTCGATAAATATTGGCGGTTATCAAATCTCCCCACAGCTTGAATTTCTCACCGTCATTGCAAGCCTCAAGCTCATCTCGCTGGAGGCTAATTTTCTTCAAAATTCTTGTCTCTGCATTGGACAGAAGTCTGAATATATCAGATGCCTTCCTGTGCAGGCGTTCCTCGCGGCTCCGTTCGCCGAAATAAATATCGATAAGCTTACCAAAAGTATCAATTTTCTCGCATACAGCAGATGCACCATATTGTTTTATTTCGCAAAAAGCATATTCTATCGGGATTCCGTCGTGATTTTTTATAATATGCGGTACTCCCGTACAGCTTTTTATATTATCGATTATTTCAAAAAATTTTTCGGTTATTTCGCGCGATGCTTCTTTTAGTGTCGCATCTGTTTTTCCTGCCGCTCTGTAAACAATTTCTCTGGCTATGAGCGGAGAAATTCCGGCAAAATTCGAAATAATGAACTTTTCGGCGGGTTTATTTGAATCTGCTTCCGAGGCTAATTTCTTGAATTTTTCAGCATCGAAAAGCTCTGCCGTAGGATCAAGCTTATCCTGCTTCGGAGGAAGCTCATACCTCATTCCGGCAAGCACCTGACGCTTCTCACTCGTCGTAAAATCTATCGACTTCAAAACTCCGATAATTTTATCTTCACAGTTCGTAATAATAATATTTGAAAATCGCCCTATCAGCTCACAAATAATATGCTTCTGCGTTTGAAACCCAAGATCGTCATGGGTATCAAATGTGAGCCTTGCAGCTCGTTCAAACCCCAACTGCTCCGCCCCTGAAAATCTCGCGCCTTGAAAATGCTTTCTCAGCATCATGCAAAACATAGGTGGTGTTGCGGGATTTTCCGACTTGATTGAGGTCAGATTCATTCTTGCACCGTTGCTCCCCGCTGAAATAGCGAGTCTGTGCTCTTCTCCACCGCAGCGTATGACCAAAACCACCTCATCGCGAGACGGCTGATATATTTTATCAATTTTTCCGCCCGTCAGCCTACTGTTTAGTTCAGAGACTACAAAGCGGAGCATTCCGGCATCATATGCCATTTTTATACCTCTTCAAATAATCTGATTTCTTCATCTTCCGATTCATCCTCGTCATCCATTCGGCAAATGAACGGAAGCGACCGATTCCACAGCTTCAATCCCGCACGTTCTGCGGTCTTAACTGATGCGATATTTTCTTCTCGGCAGATATATTTTATTTTTCTGCCGCAGGATTCGAGATAATCCGTTACAGCGGCGACGCAAGCCGAGCCATATCCTTGGCGGCGGTATTGCTCCTCACATTCCACGGTAATTTCTGCAAGTCCGTCATTGTCAATTTCATCGTTAAGTCCGGCATAGCAAACAATTTGTCCGTTTTTTCTGACAACAGCCATTCTGTCATATGGATTGTTTGAGTCAAGATAAAACTCGTCAAGTGCAATTTTATCCCACGATTCTCTGTCAAGCGTATCGATTATTTCGCATTTTGTGAGGTCTTTCGGGGCAGAGCCGGAATCAGCGCGAAATTCAAGATGAACTCTTGAGGCGGCACTGTCGGTATTATATCCGAGTTTCTCCATTACCGGAGTCAATTTTTCGTAAAGAAATGCACGTGCCTCCTCGGAAAACGGAGCTTTTGAAAAACGCTTTTCAAATTCGTGAGCAACATCCTCGCAAAAAGAATATGAAGTTATCTCCAAATCTCCGCTTTGTTCACAGAACACAAGCTCAAACGGTACTGCAATATGATAACCGTTTTTTATTATCATATCTTCAAATTCTTTGTCTTCAAGCTTTACCATATTTTCACTCCTTGATACCGAGTCACAGCTCAGCTTAATACGATAAAATAAACCATTGTGTATCTGTCATTTAGTTTGGCAGACTTATTTCGCGCAACATTTACGTAAACACGTGCATCTGAAAAATAAGGGTAAATACTTTCCTATCCCTTAAGCAGATAAAAAAATCATGCTGTTCCTTGAATCACAATAATAACAATGAAAAAATAAAATTAGCCTTAAATGTTTTTCACAAATCAG
>JAZODB010000093.1:0-4160 GCA_045596785.1 Eubacteriales bacterium | reverse complement strand
TTAAATTTCAGCTGACCCCCTGCGTTCGCTTTGTTCAAGCGACCGCCGAAAAGTTTTAATCGGCGAGAGGAACTCTCGCGGCTTTTTATCAAAAAGTCGCAGGTTTTCAGGACAGAGTCCTGAATCGACCTCCGCAGAGGTCGAAATAGCCATTGACATATGCTGCGGCTGACTGAAAATCCCGTTTCACTATAAGAAACGAGGTATTCTCCCCTACTCGCGCAAGCGTGGATGCCCGCGTGGGCATCCCCGCTACTTGGTTCTTTCGTCGCGGGTTCGGTTGAACGGTCGCAGACAAAGCTTTGCGGCAACGTGAGGCAGGGCGGCAAACGCAATATTCGCAAGAAGTTCGGGAAGAACAGCTTCCGTAAAAAGTGTTATAAAGGAAACATTGCCGAGAGTTGACAGCGCCACTATACATGTGAGTACCGCTCGCAAAAGTGAGGTCACAACCGTGTAAAGAGCTCGCACGGCAAACGAATCACGGAAATAATGCACGGTCAGTATTCCGCAGATGTAGCCGCACGGCATATACAAAATCGGAAGAAGAGTCAGCGTCGAGCCGCCCAGCGACTCGATTACAAATGCGGCGCAGACTCCGAACACAGCTCCCCAGCGCTCGTGCTCCGTCATCGAAACGGCGACTACGAGGGGAAGTATCAAGTCGGGTACTACACCGAACGGGCGGAATCTCGTGAACATTGTCGTCTGAAGAAGCGAGAACAGTACTACAAGCGCGGCGCAAACCGCCCCTTTTGCTATGCTCTCACCGTCAACGGAGATACCGAGACGCCATCCGTGAAGCCGCTCGCCTATGCTGTACCGCGGAGCGCTTTCCCGCTCCACTCCGTTAATTTTATTTTTATCTTTCATTATTCCCACGCTCACTCAACACCGGCACTAAGCTCCTCAAAGTCGGTTATAATCATAACACGTGTAAGCTCCGAAAAGTCCGCCGCGCACTTCACTTTCACAAGAAGTGAGCGGTCGTACTCATTAAGCTCCACGGATTCCACGTACCCGACGGTCAGACCGCGCGGATATACGCTTCCGTATCCGCTTGAAATCACTCTGTCGCCGACCCTCACATCACTGTCCGCCGGAAGATAGTGCATGGCGCACATCCCGTCGGCAGACAGTCCGAAATCTCCCTTGCATATGCCAAGGTCTTTCGTTCGCTCAATGTACGCACCGACTGCCGAATTTGCTTCGACGACAGTTGTAGCTTTTGACCAATTGTAGCCGACCTCGGTTATCCGTCCCACTATTCCCTCCGAGGTTATAACGGGCATGTGCAGCGCGACGCCTGCGCCATACCCCACGTCAAGCGTGAGAACACGTGAATAGTTTCCGCTCTCCCGTCCCGTCACCGAGGCACCAAGCAGCTTCAAATCGGTTTTCCTCATCTTCAATTCAAGAAATTCGCTCAGCCATGCGTACATTTCTTCAAGCTCAGCCGCATCGTAAATCTGCGCTTCAAGCTCGGAAACCTGCTCGCGCAGACGGTTATTTTCCTCAACCAGCTCGTCGAATTTGTAAAAATACGCTGCAAATCCGTCAAATCCCTCTGCCGCATAGTTGAACACCTTTTGAAGCGGCGTGAGGACAACGCCGACGAAATCCCTCGGAGCGAACGTCAGTCCCATCGAGTAGAATACAGTCGGCACGATTGCCACGGCAAGCGCAATGACGGTCATTATATAGAAAAATTTATTCTTGAAAAACTGCTTCATGTTGAACCTCCACGGAAGTACGGAGATACGAAAACTCCTCGGAAAACCGCTTATCTCGTTCTGTAATTAACTATACCGTTCATATCGTTCATGCTTTCGATAACGCGCCCTATGCCGACGGCAACGCTGTCTATGGGAGATTTTGCAACAACGGTGCGAATCCCCGTAACTCTTGAAATAAGCAAATCAAGTCCTGCAAGAAGCGCGCCTCCGCCCGACAGCATGATTCCCGTGTCGTATATATCGGAAGCAAGCTCCGGCGGCGTATTTTCAAGAGTGCTCCTGATGCTTTCCACTATGTGCTGTACCTCGTCGGACAGAGCCTCGCGGACCTCTGCCGAGGTTATTGTAACGATGGCAGGGAGACCCGACAGCAGATTGCGGCCGCGCACCTCCATTGCTCCGTGGTCGGTGGCGGGATGAATACTGCCGATTCTCTTTTTAAGAAGCTCGGCGGTTGTCTCGCCAATAAGAATATTGTACTTTCGCTTGATGTACGCGGTTATTGCGTCGTCAAGCTCGTCGCCCGCAATGCGAAGCGAGCTTGACATAACTATGCCGCCGAGAGACAGCACCGCGACTTCGGTAGTGCCTCCGCCTATATCGACTATCATTGAGCCGCGCGCGTCGTCAACTCGAAGTCCGCTTCCGAAAGCCGCCGCGATGGGCTCTTCTATAAGAGCGACAGACTGCGCGCCCGCTTCAAGCGTCACATCCTCAACCGCACGCTTTTCCACCTCCGTGACTCCGTAGGGGATACAGATTATCACTCGCGGTCGGCTGAACAGAGTATTGCCCGAAACTTTCTTGAAATAATGGCGCAGCATTGCCGCTGTAACGTCAAATTCAGCGATAACTCCGTCTTTAAGCGGACGCATCGCCCGTATGGAGCCGGGCGTTTTGCCGAGCATCAGCTTAGCTTCGCTCCCGACCGCAACTACCTTGCGCGAGCGTGCCTCAACCGCCACCACCGACGGTTCTCTCAGAACGATTCCGCGTCCCTTTACGTATACAAGCGTGTTCGCTGTTCCCAAATCTATGCCTATACTTTTCATTTTTTCTTTTCCTTATTTTTTTGTTTTCATTAGAGGAGTCTCGCGTTTTTCAAAAAAGCCGCAGATTTCATGGGTTTAAAGCTGCGAATCGCCGACAGGCTATCAACAAATCGAGGTAAGAACAGTGTAGAGCCTGCACAGCGGAAGTCCGACTATGTTAAAATAATCTCCGTCTATGCGGCTGACAAAAATCGATGCGCCCTCTTGGATACCGTACGCTCCCGCTTTGTCGAATGGGCGTTCAAGGTCAACGTAATCCGTTATTTCTTCCTCTGTCAGCGCACGGAAATACACATCCGTTGACTCCGCAAAGGTGCTCGTTTTTCCGCTTTTCGCATCGAAAACCGAAACTCCCGTAACAACGCAATGCCGCTCTCCCGAAAGTGACCTCAGCATAGCTATCGCAGATTCCCTGCCGCATGGTTTTCCGAGAATCTCGCGCGTGCTCGGCAAGTACACGACTGTATCGGCAGAGACTATCACACTCCGCGTATCCGAACGCAATTTTTCGCGCACTGCGCGGTTTTTCAGCTCGGCAACAGAGGTGACGTACCTCTCAGGCTCGCCGGGCACGTATTCTATTGAGCTTTCATCGGCTGAGGAAACGACTACGAGGTGTCTGATTCCGGCAATGCCGAGCAACTCATGCCGCCTCGGCGATGCCGAAGCAAGAACTATATCCATACCGTTTAGCTTCATTTGCGCCTACTTTCTTGCAATCAGCCGACCGAAAATCAAGGACAGCGCAACAAATATCACGGTCGAAATCGTAATGTTCACGCTTATTCCGAACGTCAGCTTGAGCACGTTCAAATCAAGTGCGAACGGAGATGATGTTCCAAAGTCAAGTCCGTATGACAGCCACGACAGCGCCGCGATTCCCGATGTCATCTCCGCGACAAGTGTACCGGTTACTATCCCGATACAGACAAGAAAAAAATTTAACCAAAACGATTTCCTCATGTTTTTTCTCCGTAGTTGTATTTTAGTTTACGCTGCGCGAGTAGTCGAGAATACCTCGTTTCTTGCGGGGAAGCCCCCGCGGGCATCCACGCTTGCGCCGGGGTGGGATTAAGCGAAACTGAATTGCACGGTATCTGCCCACCCCACTGCGTTTCCTGCTCTTTTTGCTTAATAGCATACTTTAGCCTGCCCCTATATGCTTATGCTTAGTAGGTAGGTACTTCCGCGAAACGCCAAGGTTGAACCTAAATAGTAGTAGAGAATACCTCGTTTCTTCAAGTGAAGCGAGACTGTCAGTCAGCCGCAGCATTTGTCAATGGTTTTTCGACCTCTGCGGAGGTCGATTCGGGGTTTCACCCCAAAACCCCAAGAGCTTTTGAAAAAGCTCTACCAAAACTTTCCGGCGGTC
>JAZODB010000092.1:0-3351 GCA_045596785.1 Eubacteriales bacterium | reverse complement strand
TCCCGGGCACATGCAGAATGTATAGCACCCTCGCCCACCATCTCTGTACGAAAGCTGATATTCGGCTCTTCCGAGAGATGGATCTCCCGCATGATTTCCAAACATAGCATAGTCTATATCCGACTGCAAATGCTCCGCTCGCACTCCTACGGAAAACGGCTTTGCCTCAACTGCAAAACCGGAAGAAATAAGCTCTGAATACGTATCACGTGCACTGTGTCCGCATGCAAGCACGAGCACATCAAACGGCAGCTTTTCACCGTGAACAAAAAATGATTTGTCACCAATATCATGAACGGCTGACTTATACCGTATCTCTCCCCCAAGCTCTCTTACTCGTCTGTCGGCATTCTCCACAACTTTACGAAGTATGTCGGTCCCTATGTGTGGCTTTGCTTTATACAGTATATCTTCGGGAGCACCGAGCTCGCAAAGAATCTTAAGTACATAAGCTATTGCAGGGTCTGAAATTCTTGTGGTAAGCTTACCGTCAGAAAACGTTCCCGCTCCGCCCGCTCCGAATTGGATATTGGAATCACAATCAAGTACCCCATATTTAATGAATCGCTCAACCGCTTCTTCTCTTTCGCCGACCGAAGCACCTCTTTCAAAAACAATCGGAGAAAATCCTTTCTCTGCAAGCAAAAGTGATGCAAAAATACCGGCAGGTCCGAACCCGACAATAATCGGTCGATGAGAAAGCTTTTTATCGCCTAACGCCTCATCAATAACAGGCTCGGAGAAAATTTTCAGCTCGCTGTCCTCTGATAATTTACCGAAATACTCAATTTCAGCATAAACCGTATACACAAATGCTATCTCACGCCTTGCATCAATCGACTTCTTTGAAATTTTTAAATTATATGGTTTTACTCCGGTTTTTCTGCGGATACGCGATGCCGCCTTATGAATAGCCTCGGAATCAAAATCATTTTCGCCCGCCTTGTACGGCACCCGTATCCCATTTATTGTAATTCTTACTTTTCCGTTCATCTCACTTTAAAAAGGTAACATCGACATCATATGTGTCGAGTTCAATTATATCGTACTTATATTTCGAATCGACAATAACATCCGCTCTGACTTTTATCGTACCTTTATTTGACTCCGAATACGGACTCATATCAAGCTCAAGAACTATATCATCTGAATCGATTTGAGAAATTTTGTCAATCTCTCCCATAATGGTAACTACCACAGGACTCTTATCCCATGTGTATTTGACCCCCACTTTTCCGCCCGTATCCTTAATATTATTGCCCGATACTGTTATTTCTCTCACTTTAATCGAACTGTCAATCTGTGCGGTAACCGTAACTTCGTTTACACTGAGTGTAACTCCTTTATCCGCATTAAGCCTGAATGTCTCTTCATAACGAAGATTTTCGAAGTCAAGCTTTTCATCTATTTCGATGGCGTCTATAAGATTTCCATTGTTAATTATCTTCGGGTCGCCGACAACTTCGATTTCCGCCGGACTCACTTTCACATCCGTATTTTCAAAATTCAAAAATCCGTATTTGAAATACACATCAATTTCAACGGTCTCTTTCTTAATCACAGGAACCTCAAAAGTAATTTCACGCGGAAAATAATCAACATACGGACTTTCAATCTTATTTCCGTTTTTATCTGCCAAATAAACCTCTCTTGTCATGGTTTCCGATTCCGTAACTCCTGTCAGGTCAATCAAAACAACAGCCCTGCTGATTCTGTTGAGAATTTTTGTCGGACCGTTAACCATAATTTTATCAATCGGAAATTCAATAAGTCCCGTATAACAGCCTTCAGGCAGCTTTGTATTGTCTCTTATCTCTGTCAAATCGACTGAAATCTGATCCGCCTTATCAAGATACACGGATATGGTTTCCTGAGACATTCCAACAAGAGTACACCCTGCCGGGACATCAACGGATATTTTGCAGTTATAACGGTTTCCGCCTTCGGTAATATTGCTTACATCGGCGGTTGCGACTATATCTTTCTCTGTAAGCTTAGATATAACACTCTTTTTTCCCGATAAAGTAACATCTATCATTGTGCCGTAACCATTGTAAATTGCGAGCTCTTGGTCGGAAATCAGTTCATCGGTATTCACAAGATCAACAACAATATGGCTGAATGTTTGCTCGTATTCGGGGCTTTCCACCATCATAACATATATCCAAAGGCAAAACGCTGCAAAAACACACAGTATTTTGGCAATTAAATTCACGTGGTTTGAATGCAGCTCGTGATTGCCATTATTAGCTTTTCCAGATTTAATCCGATTCATAACAATACGCTCCATCATGTAAAAATGATTTCCAAAAACTTTTACTTGTCAGATTTTTCATGAAATTTCCCGAAAAATCTGATTTTTTTCTTTTCTTGCTGAGATTCCCCTGTCAATTCGGCAATAAGAAATTTTTCAAGCCGCGCCCTATTGTAGCCTCTCACAAGTACTCCCTCAACAGAGGTGGAAATAACTCCCGTTTCCTCCGAAACTATTACAACCACCGCATCGCTGTTCTCACTCATTCCTATTCCGGCTCTGTGACGTGTGCCGAGATCCTTTATTATATCCGGATTATTGGATAGCGGAAGCAAGCACCCTGCCGCATAAAGCCGATTATCTCTTATTATCAAGGCTCCGTCGTGCATCGGTGCCTTATTGAAAAAAATGTTTTTTATCAAAAATGATGCGGGGTAGGCATCAATCACCGTTCCGGTAAGAATCATATCGCCGAGCTTTGTAGTTCTCTCAAAAACTATCAGAGCACCGGTTTTTGATTCAGAAAGGTCGTATACAGCCGATGTCACTTCATCAACAATATTTTGCACCGAAGAAACATTTCGCGTCTCCCCTATACTTTTAAGCCCCTTCAGCGGCTGAGTTCCGACTTTTTCGAGAACCGAACGTATTTCGGGCTGAAAGAGAATGACAAGGGTTATAAACCCGATTTGGAAAATATTTTGCATAATATACTGCAAAAGATACATATCGGCAATACTGCTTATAATCTCGGCAACAAAAAGCAAAAGCACTCCGAGAGCTAGTTTCCCCGCCCGCCTGTCTCGTATAAATTTAAACAAATAATACAAAAGGACAGAGACACAGGCAATATCAATTATATCAATAAAAGATATATTTTCAATTACATTAAATATATCGTATAATTTTTCCGGCAAAGCAAAAAGAAGTACATTCACAGCAAAAGTCCTCCTATGTTATATTGTTTTATTATACCATATACACTCATATTTTTCAAACCCTTTTAGATAAATATTTTGTTATAACAAACATTTATTTATTGTTTTTTTTAGATGTACCGCAGATTGAACAAGCAGAAATCGAATATTTATTCACTT
>JAZODB010000091.1:0-6887 GCA_045596785.1 Eubacteriales bacterium | reverse complement strand
TGATGTTGCGTGTGCCACGCAAATGATGTTGTGCCTTGCGGCACAAATGAAAAAATTCAAGTCTTGCGACTTGGATTTTTTGGCAGGGGCACTAAGACTCGAACTCAGGACACGTGGTTTTGGAGACCACTGCTCTACCAACTGAGCTATACCCCTATGAACGCCACCTATTATATCACATTAAATTGATAAATGCAATACCTTTTCGAAAAAAACTTTATTTTTTGGACTAAAATGAAAACAGTCGATTTTATTTACATAATACGCTTGATTTTACCGCACTCGGTGTATATACTTTACAATACCGATACTTGTGAAAAGGGATTATAAATTGAGTAGTAAACCGAAAAAACAAGGCACATGGAAATTCTTTGCATTTATAATTGCTTCTTTTATTATAATCAGACTTTCGCTTTACGACGGACTGTGTGTCCGCACCTATACGATTGATTCAAGCTATACGGAAAATTTGCATGTTTTTGCGTTTCTGACAGATTTGCACTCCACTCTTTACGGAAAAAACCAAAAGGATCTTATCGATGCGATTGAAAAACAGTCTCCCGAGGCTGTCTTTATGGCAGGGGATATCGGAGATGACAAACGCGATTTTTCCGCCACAGCCGTTTTACTTGACGCGCTCACCGAAAGATATCCATGCTATTACACAATCGGAAATCACGAGCGGTGGGTGGAGTATTCGGATGATGTGAAGAAATTGTTCGAGTCGTACAGAGTAACCGTACTCAGCGGAAACAGCGTTTTTCTCGGTGACGGAATAATGCTGCACGGCATAGATGACCCTGTTTTTTACAGCAGTGAGCAGATTTTTCTTGAAGCACTTGAGGATTTTGATGTTGATGACGGAAATTTCGATATTCTTTTGTCCCATCGTCCCGAGTACGCCGAGCTTTATTCTTCGCTTGGCTTTGAGCTTTCACTGTGCGGCCACGCTCACGGAGGGCAGGTCAGATTTCCGCTTCTTTTGAACGGCTTGTATGCGCCGAATCAGGGCTTTTTCCCGAAGTACGCAGGTGGGAAATATACCATAAACGATTCTTCGGTTGTTGTCAGCCGCGGACTTATGAAAAACGAAATTCCACGCATATTCAATCCCCCCGAGCTTGTTGTTCTTCATGTTAAATAAAAAAGTGGTTGTCGCATTAAGGATAATTTTTCCAAAAATGCGACAACCCTTTTTTTGAAAATCACCGCATTTCTTCGTTCGCTTGCTTCAGCATGTCAATTATGTTTATATGCTGAGGGCAGATGCTTTCGCATTTTCCGCAGGCGAGGCAGTTTTCGGCGGATTTTTTGTCAGTTAAGATTTTTGCGTATCTTCCGTTCCCTTTGAGATTTTCTCCGAACATGAAGAGATTATTCCACGCGGAGAATATTCTCGGAATATCAACCTCGGCGGGACAGGGAACACAGTATCCACATCCTGTGCATCCGACTTTTATTCTGCTGTTGTAGGCATCGCGTGCCGCGGCAATGAGCGCTTCTTCATCGGCACTCATGCAGCCTGCATCGCATCGGTCGAAAATTCCGAGGTTATCTTCAAGCTGCTCCATTGTGCTGACTCCCGACAACACGGTGGAGACTGCCGGATGGTTGCAGAGCCAACGGAACGCCCACTCTGCGGGAGAGCGCTTCACGGGAAAAGAATCGAAAATTTCCGCTACATTATCGGGAACATTGGCGAGTTTTCCTCCCCGCAACCCCTCCATTATTACGACAGGTATGTTTTTTGCGTGGGCATAGTCAAGTCCTCGGGTTGTTGCCTGATGCTCGATGTCGAGATAGTTGTATTGTATTTGGCACATATCCCAGTTGTAGCTGTCGATTATATTAACGAAAGCGTCATAGCTGTCGTGGAACGAGAATGCCGCATATTTTATTTTACCCGATGCTTTTGCCTTGTCGAGAAATTCACATACACCCAATTTTTGCATTTTATCCCAATTGTTTGCGTTGAGAGAATGTAATAAATAGAAGTCTATATAATCGGTTTCAAGTCGTTCGAGCTGCTCGCTGAGAATACGGTCCATATCCTCAGGGACATTACATTCCCAAGCGGGGAGCTTTGTCGCGATATATACACGCTTACGGTATCCGTCGCGCAAAGCGTGTGCAAGCGCGGCTTCGTTTTTTTGCCCCGAATATACGTAGGCAGTATCAAAGTAATTCACACCGCATTCGATGGCGCGCCTGATAATAGGGGTTGATATGCTTTCGTCAACCACAGACTCTCCGTTTTCGATTGTTTTCATATTGAATCTCATGCATCCGATTCCGAACGACGAGCAATCAATGCCGAGCTTGCCGAGTTTTCTGTATTTCATAATTCATACCGCCTTTTTATGTTTATTGTCATTCAGATTAATCATGCGGAATGTTTCCTTCGAATATCGGAAGTGAGTTGTATTTTTTTGCTGTTTCAAAATCTTCGGGGGTTTTTACAGTCCATATGAATTTTTTGATTCTGAAAAGCCCGCTTGCAAGACGAAGCGGAAATGCGCGCGGATTTCCGATGTCATATGCGATAAAGTCAGGCTTTGCCGCAATATTGAAAAGCATAAGAGTTAATGCAATGTTAAGCAGTGAAATTTTCTTTGCTTTGCACACATTTGTGTAGAGCTGACCGCGCATAATCTTCGGCTTGTGTTTCGCATACCACGCCACAAGAATCGGGTTGAAGGACTCAATACAGTATTCTCCGCTGTATTCGGAGAGTATGGCGTCTGCGGCTGTACACAGCGCACTGCTTGCCGATTCGCCCTTCAGCTCAATCAGAAGCGGCACGCGGCCTTTTACGGTATCAAGCACTTCTTTAAGTGTGGGAATATGCTCGGAGCTTTCGTTTAGCACAGCGGAGCGAAGCTCTGCGGAGGTTTTTTCGCAAAGCTTTCCGCTTTCTCCCGTCATGCGCTCAAGGGAGTAGTCGTGGAAAACCATGACCTCTCCGTCTGCGGATAGCTGAATATCAAGCTCAATGCCAAATCCCGCCGCGACAGCTTTTTCAAACGCCGCAAGAGAGTTTTCGGGAATTTCATTGCTGTGCAGTCCGCGGTGTGCGTAAGGGCAAAGCATTGACGTATTTTCGAAATTACGGTGTCCCTTAAAGCCGGGAAACAGCAGAAGAAGATACAGCAACGAGATTATTGCCAATGCAATGAAAATGCAGAGAAAAATAAACATATGGTCAGTCACCGTCTACATCAAGGTTATCTATAAGGGCTTTTTTGGGTAAAGGCTTTACATCACCATGCTTTACTGCAAGCATTGTCAAGAAAGCGGCGGCTACAAACAGTGCGGCATATGGGAACAAAGTTGTCATTCCGACGTATGTGAGGAACGCTCCGCTTATTATCGGTGTTATGATTTGTGCCGCCATGCTTGCAGTATAGTAAAATCCAGTGTATTTTCCGATGTTTCCGTTTTTTGCAAGTTCAACTACCATGGGATAGCTGTTTACGTTTATTGTTGCCCAACCGATTCCGGCGAGAGCGAACAGGGCGTTCATCACTATAATATTGCTTCCGCTTCTGAGAAGCGAAGCACATGCGAACGAGAAGCCGAGCATAATTACACCGGCAAGGATTGTGCGTCGGCGTCCGACCTTTGATGATATAATTCCGACGGGTATATATGAAAGGATTGCTGCGGCTTGTGCGATTATGAGAGTTGTGTTGAAATCCATTCCGAGAACGGAGCCTGCATAAACGGAGTATTTGCTCGTTACTGCGTTATACCCCATGTACCACAGCACGACCGAGGCGAGAATGAAGAAAAGTGAGCGTTTCTCGGCGGCGGATATGGATGAGCTTTTGACCTCCATTATACCTGATTTTTCGGAATCGGTTTGATTTTTTTCAATACTTTCGGATAGTTCTCGTGCTTCTGCCGACCATTTCGGCTCTTTCACGGTCAGCATAAATACAGTAAGTGCGGCAAGCATAAGTATTGATACCGTCATAAAGAACATTGTATAGCTCATGAGTGAATTTTCGGTTTTGCCTGTCCCGAAAACTATTCCGAGGACCAAAATCAAAATTCCTCCGATACTTCCCATAAGATTGATTATTGCGTTTGCTTTTGAGCGAAGAGGCTTCGGAGTGACGTCGGGCATGAGTGCAACCGCAGGCGAGCGGAATGTCGCCATTGACAGAAGCACGCCGAGAAGAATCAGCATGAATACCGCAAGCACAACGGGATTTTCGCATGTTTTTTTCCAAGCATAAGCCTGACGCGCGGGAACAACGTATGTATTGTATCTTTCATCATCTGTCGAGATTGATATAAATTCCTCTTTTGTAAAAAACTCAGATATGGGCTTTGAGACCTTGTTTTCGTTTCCGTCATCAGCGCTTACAGTAACATTCGCATCATAAAGGGTTTCCATTGCGGAAATTCTTTCGGTTCCTTCATCAAGCGGAACTGCCGAAATATCACCGATGTGAGTGAGCTGCAGGTTGTCGGCAAAGGAAAGCCCCACAAATAAAATTGCGGCAGCGAGAGTTCCTATGAGAATAAACGGCGTTCGTTTGCCGATTTTACTGTTTTTTCTATCCGAGAGTGCACCGAACAGGGGAAGAAGAAAAACGGCGAGCACATTGTCGAGAGCCATTACAATACCTGACCAAACCTGAGGCATGCCGAATTTGTCGGTCAATATTTTCGGTACTATGCTGTCGTAAGCCTGCCAGAACATGCAGATAAGCATAAAAGCAAATCCCACGAGTACAGTTCGTTTTGAATTGAGTTTCATAGGCAATTCATTCCTTTACAATAGCGTATTTTATTAATAGAATATAATAAGTTTATCATATTTTTAGCGTATAATCAACATTATTTTTTGTATGTTTCGTTTTTATTTGACGCTTTTTTGCGTGATAACTGACACATTAATAAAATAACGCAAATCAATGCTGTAAATTTGCATCTTGTTTTGCAAAATAAAAAATTTCCCTTGATAAACTGCGTTTTTTTTGCTATACTAATATAAATACTTCGTGTGAGAAAATTATGATTTATTTTAAATTAATATAAAGGAGCACATGTTATGGTAATAACAAATGACATCAGGTATGTGGGCGTAAATGATCATGATATCGATCTTTTTGAGGGACAGTACAAGGTGCCGAACGGCATGTCATACAATTCGTACGTAATAATTGACGAAAAGGCTGCGGTTATCGATACCGTCGATGCGCGCTTTACTCACGAGTGGCTTGACAATATCGATAAAGTGCTGAGCGGTCGCCGCGCCGATTATCTTATAGTTCAGCATATGGAGCCCGACCACTCCGCGAACGTTGCGAAATTTCTTGAACTTAATCCCGACACTGTGGTTGTTGCTACGGCTAAGGCTTTTGTAATGATGAAGCAGTTCTTCGGAAATGATTATGAGGATAGGCGAATTGTTGTGGGAGAGGGGGACACTTTGTCCCTCGGCAAACATAATCTGACCTTTGTCACGGCTCCTATGGTGCATTGGCCCGAGGTTATTGTTACGTACGACAGCACGGAGCGAGTACTGTTTTCGGCTGACGGCTTCGGGAAATTCGGTGCTCTTGATGTTGATGAGCCGTGGGATGATGAAGCGGCGCGCTATTACATCGGAATTGTAGGCAAATACGGTTCGCAGGTTCAAAGCCTGCTTAAAAAAGCGGCGACACTCGATATCGGAATTATATGCCCCTTGCACGGTCCCGTACTCAGTAAAAATCTCGGACATTATATAGGGCTGTACAATACATGGTCGTCATATTCCGCCGAGAAAGAGGGAATAGTTATCGCTTATACCTCGGTTTACGGACACACTAAGAAAGCTGTGGAGCTGCTCGCGGAAAAAATCAGAGCCAAAGGCTGCCCAAGTACAGTGGTGTATGATTTGGCAAGATGTGACATGTCGGCGGCTGTTGCAGATGCATTCCGTTACAGCAAGCTTGTCCTTGCGACAACTACCTACAACGCCGATATATTTCCGTTCATGCGCGAGTTTATTGAGCATCTCACGGAGCGCAATTTCCAAAATCGCACAGTAGCTCTTGTCGAAAACGGCTCATGGGCGCCTCTTGCCGCAAAAACCATGCGCAAAATGCTTGAGGACAGCAAAAATATAACATTTGCCGATACTACCGTAACTTTAAAATCCGCACTCGGCGAAGAGAGTACAAGCGCAGTCGAAGCGCTCTCGGATGAGCTTTGCAGAGAGTACCTCGCCCAGCGCAGCGAGACTGCCAATAAGAACGACCTTACCGCTCTTTTCAAAATCGGATACGGGCTTTACGTTGTTACCTCAAACGATGGCAAAAAGGACAACGGTCTTATTGTAAATACTATTTCGCAGGTAACAAACACACCTGACCGTGTAGCTGTAACAATAAATAAGCAGAATTACTCCCACCACGTTATAAAGCAGTCGGGAATCATGAATGTAAACTGCCTGTCTGTCGAAGCTCCTTTCGGTGTGTTTGAGTCGTTCGGCTTCAGAAGCGGAAGAAATACGGACAAGTTTGAGGGAACGGAGGTGTATCGTTCGGATAACGGACTCGTTTTCCTGTCGAAATATATAAATTCGTTCATGTCTCTTAAAGTTGAGCAGTATGTCGACCTCGATACACACGGAATGTTTATATGTACCGTTACCGAAGCTCGTGTTATTTCCGATGTTGAGACAATGACGTACACCTATTATCTCAACAATGTAAAGCCGAAGCCGCAGACTGAGGGTAAGAAAGGCTTTGTGTGCAAAATTTGCGGATATGTATACGAAGGGGATACTTTGCCGGATGACTTTATTTGCCCTCTGTGCAAACACGGTGCTTCGGATTTCGAAAAAATCCAGTAATCAAAATTCTGATTCAAACGTATTTAACAACAGG
>JAZODB010000090.1:0-4676 GCA_045596785.1 Eubacteriales bacterium | reverse complement strand
CGAGAGCGGTCACAAGATGCCACGCAATAGCCTCTCCCTCTCGGTCAGGGTCGGTCGCAAGATATATGCGATCGGCATTTTTGACTTCTTTCTTCAGTTCCTTTATCAAATCGCCTTTTCCGCGGATATTTATATAATGTGCTTCAAAATTATTTTCTATATCTATCCCCATAGTGGACTTCGGCAAATCACGAACATGCCCCTTTGACGCGACAACTTTGTATGTCGAGCCGAGATAACTCTTTACTGTATTTGCCTTGGGAGGTGACTCCATTATAACAAGATTTACCATTAATTAATCCCTTTCATCGTACTGTTCATTTGAGCTTTTACAACTCACATTAATATATCAGTCGTTCGGTGACTGCATAATATCATCCTCGGAGATACGCATAAAATACCCACCTCCGCCGGATTCAACCGCACCCGCCATTTCAAGCATAGTAAGCGCACCCATAACTTCGCTCACCGGAAGCTCCGAATCCACAAGGTCATCAGGTAGGAGCGGGACACTCGGTTTCATTTTATTATATACCTTGATTTCGGTTTCATCAAGCGTATCAAGCTCTATTTTATTTGCTTGAATGATTTTTTTATCAGAATTTACAGTTTGTTTTTCTTTTTTAGGATAATTATTTTCTTTTATATCTATGAGATTTGATTTTTCATCCTTACTCGTGCCGTAATCATCTGTATTACAATATGACTTTATTTCGTTTTCGAGTTGTGTTCTTTTCGGTTTTACGGCATCACGAAATCTTCCGCCATACGATCCACTTCCGATATAATTCGGATGACCTGAGCCGGAACCCACTCTTGCCCTATACATAGCATCGGATGAAAGTGCCTCCATATTGAGTCCGTGCATCAGAGAATGTGCGTTTTGCACGCTTATACGATCTTTATACACAAATTCAAATTCTGCAAGTATGTCCTCAGCCGTAAGCGTAGGAATCGCGCCATCACATATTAACATATTGGTTCCCTCGGCACCTGATTCACCGACTTTTCCCGGCACTGCAAAAAGCTTTCTTCCCTGTTTCAGTGCAGTTT
This sequence comes from Eubacteriales bacterium, assembly GCA_045596785.1. GTDB lineage: Bacteria > Bacillota > Clostridia > Oscillospirales > CAG-272 > UMGS1696. The sequence continues at coordinate 3,623 of JAZODB010000090.1, read as the reverse complement.
TGGCTGTTATAAGCGAACCACTCTTGGCATCAGCCTCAACAACCACTGTTGCATCCGAAAGTCCGCTCATTATTCTGTTTCTCACAGGAAAATGATGTCCCGTCGGAGGAGTGCCCGGAGGATATTCCGATATAACCGCTCCTATTGACAAGATTCTGTTATATATTTCGCGGTGTTCCCTCGGGTATATCACATCAACTCCGCTGCCGAGCACGGCTATTGTTTTTCCGCCATGTTCGAGAGCTCCTATCAACGCCATGCTGTCCGCCCCAAGTGCCATACCGCTCACTACAATCGACCCACCGAGAGCAAGTCCCGTTCCAAGCGAATACGCAATGCATCTCCCGTATTCGGTCATATTTCTTGTACCGACAACGGTAGTAAGCATATTGGCATTGCAATCCGGAAGCCTGCCTCTTGAATACAAAACAACAGGCATATCGCGAAGCGAACGCAACGGAGCCGGATACTCATATGAATCGGGAGTTATAACGGTAATTCCGAGTTTTTCGCATCGGATCATAATATCTTCTGCACGTGACAGTGATCTGTTTTTTAAAGTATTCGAGATTTTTTTAATCTCATCATCTGTGAATAATAAATTCGATTCTATTTCGTCAAGGCAACCCTCAAAAACACTTTCGGCATTGTAATTCTGCGCAATTTTCGATGCGATGGTGTTCCCCTGACCGAATAATTCCGCCAACCATATCCAATATAAAACGCTGTCCCTCATCACAATACCTCCTCTGTTTTATTTTTGTCTGAAGTACTCCCACATTATGCAAGCCGCGGCGCTTGATGCATTGAGGCTTTCCGCTTTTCCGCTCATCGGTATTTTTACGCATGCCGTGCATCCCATCAGTATATTTGATGAAATTCCGTGACCTTCGTTTCCTATAATTACGCAATCATCGAATAAAGTATCATACGAACCAAGGGTTAATGTATGCTCTCCGAGGGCGGCAGCAAGGACTCGTCTGCCGCAGCTCCGCATAATCCCGACACATTCAACACCGTTTTCGGCAATGAATACTGACATCCTGAACAAGCTTCCCATTGCGGCACGCACGGTTTTGGGATTGTAAATATCCGCACACCCGCAAAGAACAACCCCATCAACTCCCATAGCCTCGGCAGAACGTATTATTGTTCCGAGATTTCCGGGGTCTCGTATTTCGTCAAGCATTAGTATACGTTTTCCTTCTTGCCAAGCGGCAAAACCGTCAGAAACATGAAGCTCATCCATATATTTTACCGCAGCTATTATTCCCTGTGGTGATTTTTCTGTTGAAACCTTTTCAAACACCGAGTCAGACATAAGAATCAATCGAAGTCCACGAGCGACAACACGCTCCGCGAAGCTTTGCGCACATTCATTTCCGCAAGCAAAGGATTCCGAAAAAATCAAATATTTCGGCTCGGCATATGAAATAGCTTCATCTGCAAGCTTTAAGCCCTCTGCCAAAAAAAGACGTTCCGCATTTCTTGTTTTGCAGCCGGACAATTTCGAAAGCATTATCGCTTTTGTATTTGCCCTTGAATAAATGTATTCTGCGTTAAAACGACTTATAAAATCATTCTTTTCCATAAATTTTCCAATCAACGAAATCAGTCAGAGCAAATATACTCATATAATCAATGATATCGAAATACCGCCCTTTAACGATTTCAAGTTAATATAAACAAGGGGTGCCACCTTAGTGAACACCCCATTTATGTTCGATTAAAGAGCTGCCTTTGCAGTTTCAGCAAGTGCTGCGAAAGCTTCCTTATCAGATACTGCGATTTCAGCGAGCATCTTACGGTTGAGGTCAACACCGGCAAGCTTAAGTCCGTGCATAAGTGTCGAATAGTTCATCCCGTTTACCTTAGCCTGAGCGGAAATACGAGTAATCCAAAGAGCGCGGAAATCTCTCTTTTTCTGCTTACGACCGATATACGCATAGTTACCGCTCTTCATTACGGCCTGTTTAGCCATCTTGAAATGCTTGCTCTTTGAGCCCCAGTAACCCTTGGCTGCCTTTAAAATTTTATTTCTTCTTTTGCGCGTCATCATTGCGCCTTTTACTCTTGCCATCTTACTTTATCCTTTCTCTGCTTAAAGTTTAATTCAGTCTTTACCTATCAATCTCTTTACATTTGCAGTCATAGCGGGGCTGAGAATTTGGCTGCTTCTGAGATGTCTTTTTCTCTTCTGTGTTTTCTGTCCGAGATTGTGACGATGGTCTGAATGATAAACTTTAACTTTACCTGTTCCCGTAACGGCAAATCTCTTGGCTGATGCCTTATGTGTCTTGATCTTTCCCATTTTTTGAATTTCCTTTCGGTTTGGTTTAATTCGCTTTGTCGTATTTTTACAGCGGTTATTTGATGTGAGGCTCAAACCTCAGCGCGATTACTTTGCAGTGCTTTTCAGCGGAGCGATAAACATTATTATCTGTTTTCCGTCAAGAACAGGCTTCTTATCCACCGCACCGAATTCCGATACGGATTTTTCGAACCTCTCAAGTACTTCGCGTCCGATTTCCTGATGAGTTATCTCACGACCCTTGAAGCGAAGACTGACTCTGACTTTATTTCCGTCTTGGAGAAACTTTATCGCACGATTAACCTTTGTCTGAAAATCATGAACGTCTATCGCGCATGAAAGCTGGACTTCCTTGACTTCAATAACCTGCTGTTTCTTTTTCGCTTCTTTTTCTCTCTTGTCTGCCTCATAACGGTATTTACCGTAATCCATTGCACGACATACCGGCGGTGCGGCTGTCGGAGCAATCATTACGAGATCGTAGCCGTGATCGTAAGCGTATGATTTCGCATCGTTCAGACTCATTATACCTAACTGAGCATTGTTCTCATCAAGCATTCGCACTTCTTTTACCTTGATGTCCTCATTGATTAAAAGTTCTTTCGCGCTAATAATTAAGCACCTCCATATTTTGACAACAAAAAATCGCACAAAGAGCTTTCTCCGTACGACAAAATTCACCTAAGGCTTTTTATTAACCTAAACTTGCTCATTGCAGTCAGGTGAGAACGGAGAATGTTCTGCTTCATTGTTACTTTAGTATTATACTACCTCACTGCGTTTTTGTCAATAGCTTTACAAAAAAATATTTTTACGAATAGGAATTTTTTTGTGTTAATAGTTTTGAAATCAATTGTTAATAATAAATTCAGAACGATGCGTGACGTTCTTTTATATAGATGACGACTTGAGAAGTTGTCCCGGGACATATCTGCACGCGGATATGTCCCGTACATAATCAAAGAACCGAACGGATTTTTTCAAGAGCACTTTTTTCAATTCTGCTGACGTAGGAACGGGATATGCCGAGGCGTTTTGCCACCTCCTGTTGAGTGATAATCTTTCCGTCGCCAAGTCCGTATCTCAGAATTATAATTTTTCTCTCGCGTTCACTTAAGTTTTTCATTATGTATCCCGCCGCCTTTGTGAGTTTGATTTTAACGTCAATATCCTCCGCAATAGTATCGTCGCATTTTATGATATCTATGTATGTAAGCGGATTTCCATCGCGGTCCGTATCGATTGTTTCGTTTATTGATACCTCCTGTGAAACTCTTCGCTGTGAGCGAAAATACATAAGTATCTCGTTTTG
>JAZODB010000089.1:0-2295 GCA_045596785.1 Eubacteriales bacterium | reverse complement strand
TGATTCGCAAAGAAGAGAAGAAAACCGCAAAGGCTAAGGCAGAAGCATAAACCAACTTCACCTTATTTACAGAGGAGAGAAAAATGGCAAACTTCAACTTTAATAAGGTTATCCTCGGCGGACGTCTCACAGCAGATCCCGAACTGAAAACAACGCCATCCGGCATAGCTGTAACATCATTTACCGTTGCTGTTAACAGACGGTTTGGAGGAAAGAGCGGCGAAGATACTCAGGCGGATTTCTTCAATGTTACCGCATGGAGACAGACAGCGGAATTTATTACAAGATATTTTCGCAAAGCAAGTTCCATTTGCGTTGTCGGAGCACTCCAAACAAGAAGCTGGACAGACCAAAACGGACAAAAACGTTTTGCTACCGAAATCGTCGCTGACGAGGCGTACTTTGTTGATGCCAAGAGTGAAAGCCCGATAGCGGTACAGCAGGCAGCGGCAATGTATTCCCAGAACTCATCACAGCCATCTTATGTACCTGATGGATACGGTGCATACGGCGCCCCCCCGACAGGTGCATACCAAAATCAAACGGCACCAAAATTCGAAGAAATATCAGATGACGAAGAGTTACCGTTTTAAGGTAATTCCAACATAATTTAACAGGAGGCTTTTAGTAAGCATGGATACAGAAAAAAATGAAGTTGTTATGGAAGAAAATATTCCCGCAACTGAAAGAAACGACTCTGCACCCCAGAGAATGGCTCAGCGTCAGAACAGAAACAGAAGAAAGAAAGTATGTGCTTTCTGTGCAGATAATGTAGATTACATTGACTACAAGGATACAAACAGACTCAGAAAGTTCACATCCGAAAGAGGCAAAATTTACCCCAGAAGAATCTCCGGAACATGTGCAAAACACCAAAGACAGCTCACAACAGCTATCAAACGTGCTCGTCACATCGCACTTCTTCCGTATATTGCCGACTGAGTATAAAAATACAACTTGTCATAAAAAAACTCCGCGAGGTTATCCCTCGCGGAGTTTTCTATTTTACGAATGTGAAGCTTTCCCACGGAATATCGACAGCTTTCTTTTCGGTAAGTATTTCATCAACATGCATGAGGAGCGGAAAATCATTTGGGTTTGCCTTTCCCAAATCTGTTAATACCCTGACTGCGCGAGCAACTCTTACAGCTACGACAAGTGATTCAAGCGTAACTCCGTTCAGCTCTTCTTTCGCTTCATCAATACTCAGTCCGCGCCCAAGCAGTATTCCGACGAGTCTTGTTCTTCCGCCATATACCGTTACATAAAGATCACCTGCCCCGACACAAAGGTTTTCGAGATTTGCTGCACCCTGTATCTCAAGCAACTTATACATTTCACGCACGCTTTGACCGAATACAGCGGCTTGCGAATTATAGTGAAGCTCACTGTCAAGTCCGAATTTCTTTTGATTAAGCCCGATAGTCAGTGCTATGCCGAGAGCATAACCGTTCTTCAACGCCACCGCACTCTCGATTCCAATAACATCTGTCGTCAAACTTATATGATAATAGTCGGTCTGCATTATTTCTTTGATTCTGCGCAAAATTCTCATATCACGACCGCAAAATGCAACCTCCGTTTGATCGTGTGCCACAAGCTCATAGCTCGTACACGGGCCGCCAACGGCATTCAAAGACAAGCTTCTCCCCAACTCGGTAAGCTTTTTCTCCCAAACCTCCGGATATGTCAAAAGCTTTCCTTCCGGAGTATCGAGAAGCCCTTTTGTTACTGTGAGAACAGGAACCGATTCGGGAATTTCCGGAAGAACATATTCACCAAACCAATCAACACCAAAGCTGCTTACTCCTCCGATTATAAGATCAGCTCCTAAAATTGCCTCTTTCATCTCCTCGATCTGATAATAATTTATCCCCTCCGGAAAATCGCGAACAAATTTTGGATGCCTTCCATTCTTTCGACATGAATCAATTATATCTCTGTCAAGATGTGTTCCTACAAGCCTTACCTCATTTCCGTTTTCTCGTGCCGGAAAAGCAAGCGCGGACCCCATCATTCCCGCACCGACTATTGTAACAATTGCCATATATCCACTCCCTCAGATAAAAGCTGTTCATATTGTTTGAATTTCTTTATAAATTTCCTGCATTCTCACATCAATATCGGCGATCTCGTTGGCACATTCAAGCATGTGCGCCTGTATCCCGTCGGGTATAGTTTTATCGGATTTATACCTCAAATCGTGTTCAAGGCTTGCCCAAAAGTCCATAGCAACAGTCCTCAGCTGCACTTCAACATTCACATATTCCGTTTTATCAGAAAGATATATTGGTA
>JAZODB010000088.1:0-3132 GCA_045596785.1 Eubacteriales bacterium | reverse complement strand
GACTGTTTTTTATGGATGATTTTGTTTCAAAAGTAAGCTTGCAGAAAATTATAAATGAAAAGGATATGACGATTGTTTATATGCCTGACGATTCCTCGAAAATTATGATAGGATCGTCTGACGTAAACAGACCGGGGCTTGCTTTGGCAGGTTTTTTTGACCACTTCGATTCGAAGCGGATTCAAATTATCGGAAATGCGGAAGCTATGTATTTAAAAAAAATGTCCGATGACTTGCGTCGCGAACGGCTTACCGATTTTTTCAAAAGAAATCCTGTGGCTGTTTGCGTAACACATGGAAATGAAATCGACCCAATAACACGGGAGCTTGCCGAATATTTTGAAATTCCATTGTGCTCTACTTCGGAAAATACAAGTGATTTTATGGCATCGCTGATTGCCTACCTTCATGTGCAGCTTGCGCCGCAAATTACACGTCACGGTGTACTCGTGGAGGTTTACGGCGAGGGTATTTTTATTACCGGAGACAGCGGAGTAGGAAAAAGTGAGACAGCAATTGAGCTTATAAAGAGAGGGCACCGTTTTATTGCCGATGATGCGGTTGAATTGCGTAAGGTATCGGCAAAAGCAATCGTTGGGACCGCTCCCGAAATTATAAAGTATTACATTGAGCTAAGGGGTATCGGTATTGTTGACGTGCGCCGCTTGTTTGGTATGGGTGCGGTAAAGGAAACCGAAAAGCTTGATATGATAATAAACCTTGAACCGTGGGTTCAGGGAAAAATGTATGACCGTCTCGGTCTTGAAAATGATTATACCGATATTATGGGTATAATGATACCTACAACCACGATTCCCGTAAAGCCGGGCAGAAACCTTGCCGTTGTACTTGAAATTGCCGCCATGAACAACAGACAAAAGAAAATGGGCTACAACACAGCAGAGGAGTTCAATGCTAAGTTGATGCAGAATATGGGAATTTCCGACGATATGTAATTGTATAACGGTTATTTATACAGAAAATTTTATCTACATTAAAAAATTTTCTGTATAAAGCTTAATTTTTCGACGTATGTATTGTTTTGTATTGAAAACAATAACTGTATGTGATATAATATGCTCACGGAAAGCTGATTCTGTAATTTCTATATACAGAGTAGATAAGGCGGCGTCAAGTGCGGATGAAACGGGGAGTTGTTCATCCGACGAAAGTTTTCGAACTGCGGTCGCTTTATCGCATCCCGCTGTCATTATAAAGAGCAATACTCTCATAAATGTTCAGTCGGAAACTGTTTTTTCCGCGCTTATTTATGGGAGGTTTTATTTATGAAAGAAAAATTCAATCTTAGAATGATGACATTTTCGGCACTTTTGGTAGCATTTACTTTTGTGATTGACAGGGCAATACCGCCGACGCCGACACTGAAAATCGGATTCAGTTTTATTCCTGTCATAGTTGCCGCAGTTTTATACGGTCCGCTTGTGGCGGGAATTGTGTACGGGTTAGCCGATTTTATCGGAGCATTGCTTATCCCATACGGTGCATATCACCCAGGATTTACCGTGTGCTGTGTAATCATGGGAATTGTGTACGGATTATTTTTATACAGAGCCAATATTGAAGGACACAGAATAAAGTTTTTTCTTACCCGTGCATTGCCTCCGACTGTTATTAATGCTTTGATAGGATTGTTCATCAATACAATTTGGATCAGTCAATTTGCAGGAGGGCAGATAATTTTTAGTATGCCCAAAGCGGAAATATACATGGGTAATTTGATTCATCGTATTACGCAGTATGCGGTGATGATTCCCCTTAATCTTATACTGATTCCCGTTTTGGTTCAATTGTCGGAACGGTTGTTGAAAATCGCAAAGAAAAAAGAGAGTAAATGAGGATTTGCCAATGACTTATGATGAGGCACTTGAATATATACATTCAGTAAGCTGGAAGGGAAGCCGACCGGGGCTTGAGAGAATAGCGAAGCTTTGCTCACTTCTCGGAAATCCGGAGAACGATTTGAGGTTTATTCACGTTGCGGGAACTAATGGAAAAGGCTCCGTTTGCTGTATGTTATCAGGGATTCTTTTGGAGTCCGGGTATAGGACAGGGCTTTTTACCTCTCCGTTTGTGGATTGCTTCAATGAGAGAATTATGTTTGACGGGCGTGAAATCTCCGACAAAGAGCTTGCGGAAACAACAGAATACGTGAAGCAATTTGCAGACACAATGGAGGACAGCCCGACAGAGTTTGAGCTGATAACCGCTGTCGCATTTGTGTATTTCAAAAAAATGAAGTGCGATTTTGTTGTGCTCGAAGCAGGACTCGGTGGGAGGCTTGATTCAACAAATGTAATCAATACATCTGTTCTTTCGGTTATAACGGGGATAGATCTTGACCATATGGCTGTACTTGGGGAGACAACAGCAAAAATAGCAGCCGAAAAAGCAGGGATTATCAAAATGGGAACTCCCGTACTGTTCGGAGAGGGAGATTCTTCTGCGGAAGAAGTTATCCGTAACGCGGCAGAGCGTAACGGCAGTCCGTATTTCAGAACGGATTTTTCTAAAATATCCGATGTGAAATCGAATCTCGATGGCACAACATTCAGCTTTGACGGTGTGACTTACAAAATGAAGTTGCTTGGAATGTATCAGACGAGAAATGCGGCGACGGTTTTGTCGGCAGTTGCCATTTTACGTGAATACGGAATTTTAATCTCTGAAGAAGCTGTTGCCGATGGCATTTCGGCAGCTATATGGAAAGCACGGTTTGAGATTCTCTCTTGCGAGCCGCTTGTTATATATGACGGAGCGCATAATCCTCATGGAATACGCGGTGCTGTTGAGAACATAAAGTACTACCTGTCAAAAATGACGAGTGATGGCAGGGTAGCACTTCTTATGGGTGTTATGGCTGACAAAGAGCACCTTAAAATGATAGAAAATTTATCATCTGTTGCTGCATATGTGTATTGTGTCACTCCAAATAACGCAAGATCACTGAACTCATCCGAAGTTTGCGCGGAATTTAACAATTTCGGAATTACATCGAGTTTTTATGAAGATTTAAGATTAGGGGTCGAAAGCGCATGCAGATATGCTTCCGAGGCTAAAATACCCCTTGTGTGTCTCGGTTCACTTTATATGTATGCCGACGTTAAGCGAGCA
>JAZODB010000087.1:0-2494 GCA_045596785.1 Eubacteriales bacterium | reverse complement strand
TTTTCTTTTTGAGAATTTGAGCTGTTGTTCTCATTGTGGTTACCACTTTCAATCTTACTATCTGTACTGCTATCAAACATTTTGTTTGCAATAAATGCACCGCCAAAACCGGACAAACCAGACAGTACAATCGCAATACAGCATATAACGGCAATAGCACCTCTTGTCACAGGCTTCTTTGTTTTTTTCTGCTTTTGTTGATACGGAGAGTAGGAAATTTGTCCGCCGCTCTGTCTCGGATTGCTGTAATTCGGAACATATGAATTGGTATATCCGCTGTTCTGCGGATTGTTGTAGTTCCCACCGTACGAATTCACACGTGCTCCATAATTCGAATATCCGCCTTGATTTCCGGAATTGTCCCCGACAGGTCTATCGGGATTATATACATATCCCTGAGTGCGAGCTGTGTGTGTTCCGTTTTGAGCAAAATTAACTTCGTGCGTATCTTCATTCAAAGGATGCTGTCCCTGCATGTTCTGCGCATTATTATATACCCGATTTGCATAATTTTGATTCTGTGAATCATTTTCAACGGATTGAGCAGTTTCCGAATTATTTATATTTGTCTGTCCTTGTGTTAATTCGGAATTTTTATTGTCAGACACTTTTTTTTCATTTTCATTCGGCATGTTATTGACGTCTGCGCCATTCATCATGTTTTCATTATCAAATTCTTTCATAGCATCACCTTTCATAAAATGTATCCATTTTCTTTTACGAACATATTATATCGCCTTTATGTGATAGTTATTTGATAACGCCCAAAATGTTTATTGAATTAATTATTATGGGTTTCAAAAATTCAAAAAATTTCCGTTCAACTGAGATTAATTGTAATTATAAATCCATCCTTATTGTTTCCTGATATCTCGTAATCCGCATAAGCGTCTCCCCTGGGAATTTTTATTTCCGTAGACTCCCCATCGGTCATAGGAATATAGTATACAAGAAAACCTCCGTTTGTCGGGAGAGCTTCTATATCAGAGTCGGAAATCACGCCGTCATCGGAAACATACAGCATTTTCGTATCAATTGTGTAGTCCTTCAGCTTTTCTACATATTCTTCATAGCACATACCGAAATATTCGGTAGCTTTCGCATGAGGGAAGCCTATGTAACGAAAATGCCATGCCTCGTAAGCAATATGAGTAATATCAATCTTATCCTTAGGATATCTGAGAATAAAACCGTAATCCGAACAATTATCCCAAAGCCACGAACCGAACTCATGCTCCGCAATCGGAATCGTTGCACCGTCATCGGTAAAAAACGTAAGGTCACAAGCAAGTCCCGTGTGATGTTCACTGAATCCGGGATTTGCGACGTACATTTTTGTGTACTCCTCGCCACTCTCTTTAAGGTTATCAGAATATATTGCCTCCTGTTCCGCAATATTTCGATATCCGCTCGAAAGAAGCAGGTCATCACAGCCTGTATCGTTTTCAAGTCCGACAAGCATCGCTTCAAGTGCACGCAGTGAACGTTCTTCCATTCCGACACCGGTTCCGGAAACCTTTAGTTTCCCTGTTCTTGAGCTGTAAACATTGGTAAGCTCCACCTCGTCTACATCAGCAAACCTGTAATCATTGTTGACGAGAATCTGATACCCTTTATCAAAGTATTTATTTAGATAAATCAATGAGTCGCACAAAAGCAGTTTAATATCCTCTTCGATGACCTCCGTATCACTATTCTCGCTTTCCGATTCGTTTTCAACACTATCAAAAGCGCCGACTCCTTCGTCATCATCCACCGCATTGTTGTTTGTCTCTTTATTGCTTTCGATATCCGGTATATTCGGATTTTTTGAAATTTGCCATGCCGATAATCCTATAACAGCCGCAATTATCAGCACAAACAAAACCGCCCCGACATTTATTTTTACTTTTTTATTTCTTCGGTATCCCGACAGTTTATGCTCATCATGATTTTGATTTCTCGTTCTATTATCGGTCGCACGCTTCGGTATTGGCTGTTCGATTTCGAGATACTGCTGCTCCATTCGTCTCAGGCGATATTCCTCATCCTCAGACATACGGCTTACGGAATTCATTGCCGCAAGCCGTGCCGCTTCCATTCTGCGACGTTCATCAGAAGTAAGCTGCCGCCTCGCGCGATCTTCATTTTGTGTCGTGCCGTTATTTTCAGGGCGCAGATTATTTCCCACACGTACCGTTTGTTCCGGTGTGTTCGGGCGTGTTGGTCTATACTGTATCTCTGACCTGTCGTCGGGGCGCCTTTGCGCTGAATTGATACCGCTCGAAGAACCCACGCCTGTCATCTGATTGCGATTTACATTTCTTGCACTTGTGTACTGATTGACCCGCTGAGCTCCGCTGCGATTAGGCTGTTGTGCGCTCATCGATTGACCCGAGACTCGGCTTTGGCTTGAGTTCGCCGAGTTATTGGCATTCCACATATACTCGTTATTGTTATTCTGATTATTCAACTACGTATCATTCCTTCACAGTTTATGTAATATAATAATTAT
>JAZODB010000086.1:0-1885 GCA_045596785.1 Eubacteriales bacterium | reverse complement strand
AAGCTCGACTCGGGGTTTTACCCCGAGACCCCACGAGCCTTTTAAAAAGCCGCGAGAGTTCCTCTCGCCGAGCGAAACTTTTATTGATTTGCGACAACCACTTTTTACTCTACTTTATTGTCAAAAGAGAACCGAACATGGAACTGCTTTCTGTGAGAGCTTTTTCATTTCCTACGACACATAAGCAATTCTGCTTAACTATTTCATCAAATACATACGCAAGAGAATGGAATTTATCCGATGTAATATCGAGCATTTCAGCTCTTTCGCGAATCAAATCCTCATAAGTCTTGCCTGCCATATATGCGGCGAAAGAGCGTGATGCCTTTCCTGCCGGAGATATTGGTCTTTCGTAATCGGAAAAAGTGCCTATTATATACTTTGTGAGTTCTTTTTCATCGAACTTTGCGTTTCGGACAAATTCCGAGGCTTTTCTGTATACTTCCGTCGTATCGGTGAGCTTGGGGTCACGGAACGACCAAAAGTTGACATTTCCGGTATCTGAGGCAAACCCACATCCGCAACCGTATGCGCCGCCCTTAACTCTTATCTGCTGATACAGAAAATCCACATTGACCGCGTTTCTTACAATCTGCATTGCGCCGTCATATTTTATTCCCGCGGCATGAAGATTTCCGCACATTGCAACATAGTTGACCGAAGACGGAATCATTATCCCCTCATTCTTAGCCTCAGGCACATACTCTTCGGAAGTGCCGAGAGAATTGCGGGATAGAGCGGAAAGCCCACTGACAAATCTCGGAAGAGCGGCATCAACTGCACGGTATCCGTCATCATCGGAAGCAAGGCTCAAAATAATGTTATCGGGATTAAAAATAAAGTTTGTCACAAGGCGAAGATTATTGGTTATTTCGTTTGCCCGTTCGTCGAAATTGTCGAGGAGATCGCATATAAAGAAATAGAAATCAAGTCCTGAAAGCTGCTGCAAATAACAGTCCGTTTTTGAGAAATACGAACGAGCGCGTTCAACAGCAACTGAATGTCCTCTGCCGATTATCAATCTTTGAATATCGGATTTCAGCTCCGCAAGAAGAGTTCGGATTCGTTTGGAATCGTCAAACCGCGAATCTCTTACTATTTCAAGAGCAGTCTCAAAAGCGTAATTCACATTTTGCGCCAGAACTCTTGTTTTTATAGAGTATATCGGACGATATTCATCCGCTTCGCCGTATTTGCGTATAACACCCGCCTGAAAAGACAAGCTTCCCGTATAAAGCTTAATATCAATATCAAGTTCCTTATAGGAGTGCTCTGCGGTATCTACCCTGCCGAGAATATATCCAAGAAGCCCGACATACGGAACGTATTTCTGTGGGATTCTTCCGATATCAAAAGCACATTCGGCATAAGTAATTCCGTTAGTCTCAATATCATGATAAACCGCACGACATCCACCGATTTCACGCTCCTCATTGTAGTAAGGAACCGTGTCACGCGGAATATCGCTTCTTTCAATCGACGGTATGCAGTTCTGCTCCTCCTCGGTAGCCTCACGACTTTGATATTCTCTGAGCAGCCGTGTCTCATCTACAATATGGTTTATTTCATCCTCTGAAAGAGAAGCTTTGTACTCGGCAAGACGTGTCTTTAATTCTTCGTTCTTCTTATCAACAAGACCGCGCTCGGGGACAAGATCGAGAAGAAGAGAGTGGTCAGATTCAAGAATATATTTCTTTATCAGTCCCTCGTAGTATCCCGTACCGATTTTATTTTTCAGTTCGGCGTAATCCGAGAGAATATGCATATAATCAAACGCCGTGCTGTCATCGTAAAGCCATGACTGAAGCATATTGGTAGCGTAATCAAGCCCTCTCGGAAATCCACCGTAATCTGCCTCACGGAAAGTAAATTCCGCCCTGTTTAT
>JAZODB010000085.1:0-7698 GCA_045596785.1 Eubacteriales bacterium | reverse complement strand
GCAAAGGCTGTAAACTGCCCTTGCCTCTCCTCCGAGTTCAACAATCCGGCAGGTGTTCCCATCTCCGCAATCGTCTTCGGCGGCAGACGCGCGAAAACCGCTCCCCTTGTTTACGAGTCAACATCTTGGCAGAACGGAACGTTCGTCGGCTCCATCATGGCTTCAGAAACAACTGCGGCAGCGGCAGGAGCTGTTGGTGTTGTTCGTCGTGACCCTATGGCAATGCGTCCGTTTACGGGGTATGATATGGGCGATTACTTCACTCATTGGCTTGAAATGGGCAAAAAGATTCCTCATGCGCCTAAAATTTTCCATGTTAACTGGTTCCGTACCGATGACAACGGTGACTTTATTTGGCCGGGATTCGGCGACAATATGAGAGTTCTCCTTTGGATTCTTGCTCGCTGTGAGGGCAAAGTTGATGCTGATCTCACCCCCATCGGATATGTTCCGAAAGCTGAGGATATTAACATCGAAGGACTTGACGATGTGACAATTGATACAATCCGCGAGCTTGTTTCCGTTGATGTTGACAGTTGGAAAGATGACATCGGAAATATTAAAGAATTCTATGCGATGATCGGCGACAGAGTTCCCGCAGAGCTTAAAGAAGAACTCGCAAATCTTGAGGCAAGACTCGGCTGATAACCAAACACAATATACAGTATATTTTAAATTGCTCTCTTAACATGGGAGCAATTTTTATCCGCTCAATCATTGCCAATTCGTCAGATGTATGTTATAATTATTATCGGTTACTTGAAATCTCACTGATCGAAAGGATGCTGTATGTCTGATTTCTCAGAAAAAATAAAAAACTCACCGGTATTCATAACCGAGTGTACATCTTATGATACAGATGATATATATATAAGCCTTTGCACCGCTTTTGAGAGTCTAGGAATCACAAAAGCGATTATTGAAAGCAAAAACGTATTGATAAAACCGAATCTTGTTCTCGCTAAAAAGCCTGAGTTTGCTGCCACAACCCACCCCTCATTCATAAAAGCCTGCGTAAAGCTGATGCATGAAATGAATGCAGCCTCAGTAACCCTCGCCGATTCCCCCGGCGGTCCATTCAACGAGGCGGCAATGTCACACGTATACCGCGTGTGCGAAATCGCACCTCTTTCATCAAACGAATTAAAGCTCAACAACGATTTTTCCTTTGAGGCAGTACGCTTTAACGGTGTAAAGCTTAAAAATTTTCATTTAATCACACCCGTATATAACGCTGATGTCATTATTGATCTCTGCAAGCTTAAAACCCACACGCTGACCGGAATGAGCTGTGCCACAAAAAATTTATTCGGAACAATTCCGGGAGTGGAAAAGTTCGAAGTGCATTCAAGTTTCCCCGAAATCAACGACTTTTCCGAGATGCTCGTTGACTTATCCTCATATATCCTCGAAAACAAAACTTTCGTTGCCATATGCGATGCGGTGCTGTCAATGGAGGGAAACGGTCCGTCACACGGGATTCCGAAAAAAACAGACATGATACTCGTCTCACATTCACCGTATTCACTTGATGTTATTGCCGAGCATATCATGCGCTCCGAGGGAATAACCAAACATCTCGACTGCGCGGCAGAACGCGGACTTGTAAAACGCGATTTCCGTGAAATAGAAGTTCGCGGAAAAACCGATTACAAAACCTATGAATTTAAAAAGCCCGACACGGATGCAGGCAGCTTCTTGAAAAATCTTCCAAACTTCATGGGAGGACGTTTCGCCAAACTATTCGAATCAAGGCCCAAAATTCTCCTCGACAAATGCATCGGATGCGGTAAATGTGCCGAGTCGTGTCCCAAGCATACCATTACCATTGAAGGTTCAGGAAAGAAAAAACGCGCGAAAATTCATCGCGAAAAATGCATACGCTGCTACTGCTGTCAAGAACTCTGCCCTATCGGTGCAATCGGAACTCACAGTAATTTCTTTATAAAACTAATACATTGAAGCTGTTATGACAGAAATTTTATCAACTAACGCATATGCGAAAATAAACCTATTCCTTGATGTGCTTAACAAACGCCGGGACAATTATCATAACATAGAGAGCGTCATGCAAAGTGTCTCCCTATGCGACAACATCACAGTTACAAGCCACGGGTGCCCTCTCTCTTCCTCGATCGAAATCACATGTACCGACGCATCTATTCCAACCGATGAGCGCAATATTGTATACAAATGCGCTTCGGCATTTTTCAGGCATTTTGAGATTGACAAATATAACATATCAATTCACATAGACAAACGTATTATGGCTGAAGCCGGACTTGCGGGTGGCTCTTCGGATGGTGCGGCGGTACTTCATATCCTGAACAAAATCTTCCATGCCCGCGCAGATTTGAATGAGCTTTGTCAAATCGGTGCAAAGGTCGGGGCAGATATTCCGTTTTGCCTCACAGGAGGGACTTGCCTTGTGCGTGGCATCGGAGAAATAATAATTCCGCTTGAAATACCCTTTCCAAAGTACCGAATTTTAATCGCATTTCCTCGAAAAGGTGTATCGACAGCGGATGCTTACAACATGATAGACAAAATCCCAAATCGCGAAATAAAGTCGCCGAACGAAACAATCTTGGCACTCAAAAACGGAAAAATCCCCAAAAATCTTCACAACATTTTTGAAAAATCAGTATTCCCATATAATAAAGAAGCCGAAAGCATCAAATCCGCAATGTACGAATACGGAGCTGTTTCCGCAATGATGAGCGGAAGCGGTCCGTCTGTTTTCGGTTTGTTTGAAGATGAAACCCAATGTATGTCGGCAAAAATCAAATTCGAGGAAAGAAAAATAAAAGTATTTGCATGTGCCCCCACCCATTGATTTCCTCACCTGATTCGCCATATTACATGCAAACAACTATGCATAATATTACATCAAATCATGCGGTGAAAACCATATCAAACGAAATGCCTCTGATTTCTGTTGTCACCTTGCCGAAACAAAAAGCGTAAATCGGAGGTTTTTTTTTGCAATATGCAGAAATTCAAATACAAGAGCAAATAATTATAAATAATATTGCATTTTATTTGCATTTGTGGTAATATTTATAATGTAAATCAAATAAATATTCGGAGGATACATAAATTGAGTTATTTACAGAACGTACTCGCACAGGTTGAAACAAAATATGCAGGTCAGCCCGAATTTCTTCAGGCAGTTCATGAGGTTTTTGAGTCTCTTGAAAAAGTAATCACAAAAAATGAAAAATTATACGAAGAAGAAGCTATACTCGAACGAATAGTAGAGCCTGACCGTCAAATAATGTTTAAGGTGCCGTGGGTTGATGACAACGGAAAAATCAAAGTAAACACCGGTTACAGAGTTCAATTCAACAACTCCATCGGTCCATACAAGGGGGGCATCAGACTGCACCCTTCTGTAAACCTTTCCGTAATCAAGTTCCTAGGATTTGAGCAAGTATTCAAAAACTCACTCACCGGACTTCCGATAGGAGGAGGAAAAGGCGGCTCAGATTTCGACCCCAAGGGTAAGAGCAACCGCGAAGTAATGGCGTTCTGTCAAAGCTTTATGACAGAGCTTTACAAATACATCGGTGCCGATACCGACGTTCCCGCAGGAGATATCGGAACGGGCGCGCGCGAAATCGGATACATGTACGGTCAGTACAAGAGACTCACCGGACTTTACGAGGGTGTTCTCACAGGCAAAGGTCTCTCATACGGCGGTTCTCTCGTTCGCACACAGGCAACAGGCTACGGTCTCCTTTACCTCGTCGACGAGCTTCTCAAATCCCACCAAAGCGGCATAGACGGCAAAACCATAATAATATCGGGCGCAGGAAATGTAGCAATTTATGCGGCTGAAAAAGCGGCTCAGCTCGGTGGAAAGGTCGTAACTCTCAGCGACTCCACAGGTTGGATCTATGATAAAGACGGAATAGATCTCGCTCTCGTTAAGGAAATCAAAGAGGGACGCCGCGGCAGACTTTCCGAATACAAAGAAGCAAAGAAAGATGCCGAATATCATGATGGACGCGGAGTATGGTCGGTTAAGGCTGACATTGCTCTCCCCTGCGCAACTCAAAACGAGCTTCTCCTCGAAGATGCAAAAGAGCTTGTCAAGAACGGTGTACAGTGCGTATGCGAAGGCGCAAATATGCCTACAACAATTGAGGCAACAAAATACCTTCAGGGGAACGGAATACTCTTTGTTCCCGGGAAAGCCTCAAATGCAGGCGGTGTTGCAACAAGTGCACTTGAAATGTCTCAAAACAGCGAAAGACTCAGTTGGTCATTTGACGAAGTTGACGCAAAGCTCAAAGGCATCATGACAGATATTTATCACAACATCGAAAGTGCCGCTGCCGAATACGACATGGCAGGAAACTATGTGGCAGGTGCCAATATTGCCGGCTTCCAAAAGGTCGTAAATGCAATGATAGCTCACGGTGCTTGCTGATTGATATAATATTTCAAACGGGTTTGTTATACAAACCCGTTTTTTTATTATTAAATCACCTACCGGTGAATATAATTATTTATCAGATTGTATTACGGAAGGTGTTTAAATGAATGAAAATATAAAATTCAAAACAGGCATGATAAAAGCTCGTAAAAATGAAATCGACTCGATAAAAATTCCGTCAGTATCTTGCGGACTTAGCAGCGAAGATGTTGAAAAATCAAGGAAATTGTACGGCACAAATAATATCACTCCGAAGAAACGCCCGGGTTTTATAAGGCAGTTTTTCCGCAATCTGAATGATCCTATTATAAAGATTCTGATTTGTGCCCTTGTAATAAATACCGCTGTTACCTTTTCAAATATGAATTGGGCGGAATCTATCGGAATCGCAGCTACCGTGTTTATCTCGGCTTTCGTCTCTACTGTTTCGGAATATTCATCTGGTGCGGCATTCGAGAAGCTCTATTCAACACTCGGAGACAGCGTTTGCCATGTTTTGCGCGACGGTTCCGACTTCAAATGTCAAATCTCCGAGCTTGTCAAGTATGATATTGTGCATCTGTTTCCCGGTGATACCGTCCCCGCTGACGGAGTAATTATAGATGGCTCTGTAATGTGCGACGAATCACCGCTCACAGGCGAGAGCCGCAAAATAAACAAATCCGCCGACAATTCGACGCTCTCCTCTCTGAGATACAGCGCATCGGGAATTACTATGAAAACAGGTGACGGTCCGTGTGTTTTCAGAGGAAGCCACGTTTCGGGCGGTCACGCGTCAATGATTGTACTTGCGGTAGGTGACAATACAATGTACGGCTCCATTGCCACAGAGCTTGCATCGGAGGATTCCGAAAGTCCGCTGAAAAACCGCCTGTCCCGACTCGCAAGAACCATATCAAAAATCGGATACATTTCCGCCGCGGTAGTTGCCGCAGTTCATCTGGTCGATGCATTTTGGATTGAATCCGGCATGAATCCGTATGTAATGCTAAGCAAACTTGCCGATTCACATTTCGTTATTACTGAGCTGATACAGGCTCTCACAATGGCTATTTCAATAGTTGTGGTTGCAGTTCCCGAAGGACTCCCGATGATGATCACGGTAGTTCTTTCCTCCAATATGAAACGAATGATGAGGTCGGGAGTTTTGGTAAGACGTCTTGTCGGTATAGAAACAGCAGGAAGTATAGATATTCTGTTTACCGACAAAACCGGCACACTTACCACGGGAAGGCTGTCAGTAGTGAAAGCGATTACAGCGGAAAGCGAGTCATTGTCTTTCGCAAAATTATCAGATGCAGTTCGTAAAAGTATGCGTGAGGGAGGAATAACATGCTCCTCAGTCTCAAATGCAACCGAAATATCAGTCAACTCATTTATGGGAATAAAAAGCACGAAAAATTATGACAGCTCAATGCAAATTCCGTTTGACTCATCAAGAAAATTCAGTGCCGGAATTAACAAAAATAAGCTCTACATAAGAGGTGCCGCCGAGTATATTCTTCCATATTGCACCACATATCTGTCTGATGACGGTAAAATATTACCACTCACATGCGAAAAATCGAACAAATTAAAAGAGGAAATAAAAAAATACGCTGCTCAATCTTGTCGCATTCTCATATGTGCCGAAGGAGAGGCATCTTCACTTGACTATCTGCGCACTCATAGTCCCGACTCCTCCACTCCGCTTACGTTTGTTGCCATATACGTATTACGCGATGAGATAAGGAAAGAGGTATCGACAGCAGTCAGTGAATGCCGTGACGCAGGAATACAGGTGGTAATGCTTACCGGAGACAATTGCGACACTGCGGCAAGTATAGCACTTGAATGTGGTATTCTGCCCGAAAAATATGAAATTTTGGATACTCTTGCAAATAGAAATTCCGCAGATTTGCCCATTGTTATCGACGGACAAATACTGAACACTCTTTCAGATGATGAATTATCCGATATTCTCCCGCAAATACGTGTTATATCTCGTGTGACTCCGGCTGACAAAAGCCGTCTCATAAAAATTGCAAAATCCACCGGTCACATAACCGGAATGACAGGCGACGGAATAAACGACGCTCCCGCACTTCGTGTCTCAGACGTAGGATTTGCAATGGGAAGCGGAACCGATATAGCCCGAGAAGCCGGAGATATTGTAATAACTGATGACAATTTTGTTTCAATAACGATGGCAGTATTATTCGGGCGCACTATTTTCGAAAGTATTCGCAAATTTATTACTTTCCAGCTCACAATGAATTTGGCAGCAGTAGGTGTCTCTGTTATCGGAACAATGCTCGGAATAGAAAATCCCGTCACCGTCATACAAATGCTGTGGGTGAATATTATAATGGATACACTCGGCTCACTCGCCTTTGCGGGAGAACCTGCGCTCAAAGATGCGATGAAAAAAACACCGATAGGACGAAGTGAGCACATTCTTAATTCAAGTATGGCGTGGCAAATAATCTTGACCGGCACATATGCAATATCTTTATCAATGTATTTTCTGCTTTCCCCGAAAATCAGGCATTTTTTCGGAGGAGGCGGAATATATCATCTAACGACGTTTTTCGCAATGTTTATTTTCATAGGAATATGTATTGCTCTATGTACAAGAACACCTCGGATAAACCCTCTTGCGAATATCGGAAAAAACCGCGCATTTCTTATAATCATGCCTGCGGTAGCAGCAATACAGCTTCTCATTGTATATTTCGGCGGCACAATATTCCGCTGTGTTCCGATTGCACCTCGTGAACTTTTATACTGCGGAGCCATTGCTTTTACTGTAATTTTCGCCGACACAATAAGAAAATGCGTTTTAAAAATATTCAACACATATCACATACAAAAACAATAAAAGAAACAGGCCTTGTGAGGTATTCAAACACCTCACAAAGCCTGTTGTTACATCATACAGAAACCAACCATGACTCAGAAATTAAAATATTCTGCGAAAAACCGAAAAAACAGAATTTCATTTCATAGACTTCATTTTGTAATTGTGATTTTATTTATAACTCCCGCTTTATCCGGATCTATTCCGCGAACAATTGTCATGCAGCAAGCTATAAGCTGGAACGCAACAACTGCCATATATGTAAACTTAAACTCGCTTCCTGTACATGGGAGCACAAGCGCAGTTGTATTTTTCGGAGCCGTAGCGGCATCGTCAGTCACCACAACCACATCAGCTCCAACTCCGAGAAGCTTTTCGATAATTGCGGCAGGACGAAGGTCAAACACCTTGTTTACAG
>JAZODB010000084.1:0-1636 GCA_045596785.1 Eubacteriales bacterium | reverse complement strand
TTCTTTCCTCGGTAAACATAATAATGCGGGGAATATCGGTAAGCTTCAACGCTTATGTCAATAATAAAATCGGAGCGGAAAGCATGGGGTTGTTTACACTTGTTATGAGCCTGTACAGCTTTGCTTTGACCCTTGCACTTTCCTGCGTGAATCTGGGGGCTGTCAGAATTACTTCGGAAAAATGTGCACTTCTCGCGGAAGCGGATTTTTTTTCGTGGAAATTCGCTATGCGCAGAGTAATTCGTTCCGTCTCCACATACAGTTTGATTTTCGGAATTACAACTGCTGTTTTGCTGTTTTTTTCGGCAGATGCGGCTGCTATGTATTTGCTTCGTGATATGAGAACGGTTAAATCTTTGAAAATTCTCGCTTTTAGCTTGCCCGCAATTTCACTTTCGTCAGCTGTTTCCGGTTATTTTACAGGCTTGAGGAAGGTTTCGAAAAATGCTGTCGTTGCAGTTTCAGAGCAGTTTATAAAGATAATTATTACATCAACCGCTCTTGTTCTTATAATTCCCGGAAATGTGGAGTCGGCGTGCGTTGCGGTTGTTGGCGGTGCTGCACTTTCTGAGGCATGGTCATTGATTTTGAATATTATAATGTATTTTTCGGATTCAAAAAGACCTGTCGGTCAAATACCGGGAAAAAAAGAAATGCGACTAAGTACATCTTTTAAAAATATTTTCGATATTTCGTTTCCGTCGGCAGTAGGAGCATATGCACGACAAGGTCTTACAACGCTTGAACATCTTGCAATACCTGTTGGTCTTAAAAAAAGCGGAATGTCATCGGCTGCGGCGTTGGCATCATATGGCTTGCTGCAGGGAATAGCTTTTCCGCTTGTAATGTTTCCGTATGCTGTGATTGGCTCTTTTACATCATTGCTTATACCCGAAATTTCCGAGCGCAAAGAACTCGGTGATACAGAGGGAATTGAGCGCCTTACAAGAAAAGTCTACTATTATTCTGCTGTTTTTTCGATTGGCGCGTGCGGAATTTTTGCAAATTACGCAAATGAACTTGGAGTTATGGTGTACAATTCAAACGAAGCGGCAGTATATACGATGATTCTCGGACTTCTTGTACCATTTATGTATCTTGATACGGCTGTGGATTCGCTGCTTAAGGGCATAGGTGAGCAAGTATATACGATGAAGGTTAATATCATAGATGCCGCAAGCGGAGTGATTCTGGTGATGCTCCTTACTCCTCTTATGGGAATAAACGGTTATTTGATAACATTGTGGATATGTGAGGTCGGAAATCTTGCGGCAAGCATATTTAAACTCGGAAAAATCACAGGGATAGGAGTAAAATCGGCTGTTACATATTATTTTAAGCCATGCGTTACAGTTGTTGTGTTGAGCATTTTGAAGCAAATAGCGTTGTCGGAGATTAATTCGATAATTTCTATGATAATATTTTCGGCGGTATATATTCTTGTTGTTTTTTATAGCAAAAAACAACAAGTCATTGCATAGAGTTTCAGTTCAAAAATGATCTGTTATCTTGAATAGTATATCAAAAACAGAAGAAATCCGAACCAATTTCGTGATGCGAAATAGTTCGGATTTGTCTTGTTTGGTGATCCGTGGGGGAATCGAACCCCCGTTTACGCCGTGAGAGGGCGTCGTCT
>JAZODB010000083.1:0-6684 GCA_045596785.1 Eubacteriales bacterium | reverse complement strand
CTTTTCGCTTCTGGTGCGGGAGAAGGCTACGATCCAACGCAGACCGAGAGTCTGACGTCTTTCAGGTCTTACTTCCATAGGAACCTGATAGTTGGAACCACCTACACGGCGAGCTTTTACTTCCAGAACGGGCATAACATTTTCAAGTGCTTCGTTGAAAGCTTCCAGGGGATTCTGACCGCTTTTAGCTTCAATGATTGCGAATGCATCGTAAACGATCTTCTGAGCAACACCCTTCTTACCGTCGTACATGATGTTGTTTACAAGCTTGGTAACCAACTTGGAATTGTACAGCGGATCGGGCAATACATCTCTCTTAGAGATCTGACCTCTTCTAGACACTGTTCTTCCCTCCTTCATTAAAATTATGATATCACAGGTACTCGAAAGAAATCTTCCGTAAGTGCGACCGGGCCAGTGTAACATTTATTACAGCCAGAGGTACACACAAACGAGTTAATTGGAGAAGTGCGGCAGTGAAAGATTATTTCTTCTTTTCTCTCTTTGCGCCGTACTTGGAACGGGATTGCTTACGATTGGCAACGCCCTGAGTATCCAGTGTGCCGCGGATGATATGGTAACGTACACCGGGAAGGTCACGTACACGACCGCCGCGAATGAGAACTACGGAGTGCTCCTGAAGATTATGACCGATACCGGGAATGTATGTTGTAGCTTCCATTCCGTTTGTCAGTCTTACTCTGGCGATTTTACGAAGAGCCGAGTTAGGTTTCTTCGGGCCCATGGTTGTTACCTTGGTGCATACGCCGCGCTTCTGAGGAGAGCTTTGGTCTGTCGCACGGTTCTTCTGGGTGTTGAAGCCCTGCTGAAGTACCGGAGCTTTTGACTTGTAGGTCTTAGCCTGTCTGCCCTGCTTAACGAGCTGGTTAAATGTAGGCATAAATGTCCTCCTTTTCTTTAGTAATAAATGTTTATATACAATCACATCGGAGTATCCAATGCGACGGTATGCTGTTTTATACATTATTCATTCGATAATGTATACGCAAAAAGGGCATAGCCAAAAGAAACCCAAAATTTGCGTATAGTATATTATATCATCCGCTTTTCATTTTGTCAAGAGTTTAAAATATTACCGTTTGTGACTTATATAATATTCTCCCACTTGCACAATAATAATACATGTTTGGAAAATTTATTGGAGAATTTTGCAATTAATTTTAAATAAATTTTTACTGAAAAACCGTCCTTTGCCCGGTTGAGCGTGGGACGGTTTTCGTTTTGACTACATTAATATATATTGGTATGCATGGTGGGCGTGAGCAGACTTATTCGTCCTCATCCTCATCCGCGAGCATCTCTAATGTGTCATCATCGGAATATTCCGAATCGAAATCGCTGTCGTGAATTTCTTCATCGTCAAACTCATCTGCTTCATCGTCGAAAGAGTCAAAATCATCGTTTTCGTCATCGAAATCATCGGTGCCGCGGATGATATTTTTTGCTTCTTCCAAATCAAGCTCGGATAATTCAATATCGAAAATCGGAGAGTCGGAGGGAACTGTACGTTCGACATCAACCTTGCGGTAGCAGTCCATGCCTGTTCCCGCAGGAATGAGACGTCCGATGAGTACGTTTTCCTTGAGTGCGAGCAGATGGTCAACCTTGCCTTTGATTGCGGCTTCCGTGAGGACCTTGGTTGTTTCCTGGAAAGAAGCGGCTGAGAGGAACGACTCGGTGAGAAGTGATGCTTTTGTGATACCGAGAAGCACAGCCTCGCCCGTTGCGTGTCTGAGTCCGACTTCGCCTGCGGCGATTCGGCGGTCGATTTCCTCGTTTGCAGCGTAAAATTCGCTGAGGTTGATGGTTGAGCCCGAAAGCATTGCTGTATCACCCTCGTCATCGACTTTGATTTTACGTGTCATCTGACGAGCGATTACCTCGATATGCTTATCATTGATGTTGATACCTTGGCTGCGGTAAACCTTTTGGACTTCAAGGAGAATATAATCGTAAACCGCGTCGATGCCGTTGATACGAAGAATATCGGCGGGGTTTTTGTCACCCTCTGTGAGAGCGACTCCCTCATTTACGTGAGCGGCATCTTCGACCAAAATGGTTGTACCGAAAGGAATTTGATATACGATTTCTTCGCTTCCGTCATCGGGAACGATGGTGATATTGTGAGTCTTTTTGACAACTTCGATTTTGACTGTGCCGGCACATTCTGCGACGATTGCCGTTTTCTTCGGCTTTCTCGCCTCAAACAGCTCTTCGACTCGCGGCAGACCTTGAGTGATGTTTGCCGCAGCTACACCGCCCGTATGGAATGTACGCATCGTAAGCTGAGTACCGGGCTCGCCGATTGACTGAGCCGCGATGATGCCGACTGATTCACCGACGTTTACAGGTCTGTCGTTCGCGAGGTCTGAGCCATAGCAATGAGCGCACACGCCGTAACGCGAGCGGCATTGGAGGACAGTACGGATGTGAACTTTTTCGATTCCGCTGTCAACAATTGCTTTAGCCTGAGCGTCGGAGATTATCGTGTTGTCCTCGACTATAATCTCGCCTGTTTCGGGATTTATGACATCTCCGATTACGTATCTTCCGACAAGGCGGTCGCGGAGCGGTTCAACAACGTTGTTGTCTACGCTTATTGCGGAAACCCAAATGCCGTGTGCGGCACCGCAGTCCTCCTCGCGGATAATTACATCCTGAGCGACATCGACAAGACGTCTGGTGAGGTAACCCGAGTCAGCCGTTTTCAGAGCGGTATCGGACAGGGATTTACGTGCACCCTTTGCTGCCATGAAGTATTCGAGGATTGAAAGACCCTCACGGAAGTTTGATTTAATCGGGATTTCGATGGTACGTCCGTTTGTTGCGAACATAAGTCCGCGCATACCTGCGAGCTGACGCATCTGCGTCATTGAGCCGCGGGCACCGGAGTCTGACATCATCTTTATCGGGTTGTATCTGTCAAAGTTTGCTTGGAGTGCGGCAACAACCTGGTTTGTTGTGTCATTCCAAAGCTTGATTACGCGGTCGTAGCGTTCTTCTTCGGTGAGCTCGCCTCGTTTGAAGCGTTTGCCGATTGTATCCGCGTTCTTTTCTGCCTGAGCGATAAGCGCGTATTTTTCTTTCGGAATTGTCATATCGGCAACCGAAATGGAGATAGAGCCGCGAGTGGAATACTTATATCCCATCGCCTTGATTTCGTCAAGAACTGCGGCTGTCGTTGCGAAGCCGTGGTAACGGATACATCTGTCGACGATATCCGAGAGCTTACCCGAGCTTGTTACGAAGTCAATTTCGAGCTTGAACTCATTTCCGGGGATTGTTCTGTCAACGTAACCGAGGTCCTGAGGAATAGGTCTGTTGAATATCAGTCTGCCGAGAGTTGCGCGGATTCTTCCTGTTTTTTCCTCACCGTCGATAGTCTTTGTCACGCGCACTTCAATCGGAGTGTGGAGACCGAGGAGTCCGTTTTCATATGCCATCATTGCTTCGTCGAAGTCACGGTAAATCTTGGGATGATCGGGATCTCCCGTATCTCCCGGCTCGCCCGACTTGTCGAGGGTCAGGTAGAAGGAGCCGAGGACCATATCCTGAGACGGAACGGCAATTGCGCGTCCGTCAACCGGCTTCAGGAGGTTGTTTGCAGAGAGCATAAGGAAGCGCGCTTCTGCCTGCGCTTCTGCGGACAGCGGAACATGGACAGGCATCTGGTCACCGTCGAAGTCTGCGTTGAACGCTTTACATACGAGAGGGTGAAGCTTTATTGCCTTACCTTCAACGAGAACAGGCTCAAACGCCTGAATCGAAAGTCTGTGAAGTGTGGGCGCACGGTTAAGGAGTACGGGATGCGATTTTATGACATTTTCGAGTGCATCCCAAACGTCGGGGTTGACCTTGTCGAGCTTTTTCTTGGCTTCCTTGATATTGGCTGCTTTTCCCGTTTCGACGAGTCGTTTCATGACGAAAGGCTTGAACAGCTCAAGAGCCATTTCCTTCGGCAAGCCGCACTGATAGATTTTGAGATCGGGACCGACAACGATAACCGAACGTCCCGAATAGTCCACTCGTTTTCCGAGCAGGTTCTGACGGAAGCGTCCCTGCTTACCGCGGAGCATTTCGGAAAGTGACTTAAGCGGACGGTTTGAGGGACCCGTTACGGGTTTTCCTCGTCTGCCGTTATCTATAAGCGCGTCAACTGCCTCTTGAAGCATACGCTTTTCGTTGCGTATGATAATGTCGGGGGCGTGAAGCTCTATAAGTCTTTTCAGTCGATTGTTTCGGTTGATTACGCGGCGGTAGAGGTCGTTTAGGTCGGAGGATGCGAATCGTCCGCCGTCAAGCTGTACCATAGGTCTGATTTCGGGCGGAATTACGGGAATTACGTCGAGAATCATCCATTCGGGGCGGTTTCCCGATTTGCGGAAAGCTTCCACGACTTCGAGACGTTTGATTATGCGAATTTTCTTCTGACCGCTTGAGTTTTCAAGCTCTGCTTTAAGCTGTTCGGAGAGAGCCTCTATATCAAGCTCTGCGAGAAGCTCGCGGACAGCCTGTGCTCCCATTCCGACGCGGAAATCATTCTCGTATTTATCGTAAGCCTGTCTGTACTCGCTCTCTTTAAGAAGCTGATACTTTGCAAGGGGGGTATCACCGGGATCTATTACTATATATGAAGCGAAATATAAAACCTTTTCAAGAAGTCTCGGGGAAATGTCGAGCAGCAGTCCCATTCTTGATGGGATTGCGCGGAAATACCAAATGTGTGACACGGGAGCGGCAAGCTCAATGTGTCCCATACGCTCACGGCGGACCTTTTTCTGCGTTACTTCGACTCCGCATTTTTCGCAGATCTTTCCTTTGTGTCTTATGCGCTTGTATTTGCCGCAAAGACACTCCCAGTCCTTTGTGGGACCGAAGATTTTTTCGCAGAAAAGACCGTCGCGTTCTGCCTTAAGTGTGCGGTAGTTGATGGTTTCGGGCTTTTTTACTTCACCGAATGACCATTTCCTTATCATTTCCGGAGACGCCAAACCTATTTTAATTGAATCAAATACATTGCGTTCCATCAGCAGTATACCTTCTCTTTAATTTTTCCTGCTTTCCCTGACTCTTTTGATGAGCGGGAAATTATTTGTTTGTCGTCCGCTTTTAAAGCGGAGGAGTTTTGTTAAAAGTCGTCGTCCATATCTCCGATGTCGTCAAATTCGAGCTCTCCTCGGTCTGCCGCAAACAGAAGATCGTCGTCGGGCTCTTCCGGACCGTCATAGGATTCTTCCTGATATGATTTGTACATATCGTCAGTTTCGACTGCGGAGCCGATATCTTCTTCCGTGATATCGTTTTCGTCGGAGACTATATTCGGAGCTTCGATATCGTCGTCGCCAATTTTCGAAAGCTCGATTTCTTCTCCGTTCTCGCCGAGCACACGTATGTCGAGTGAGAGCGACTGAAGTTCTTTTACGAGGACCTTGAATGCTTCCGGAACGCCCGGAGTGGGTATATTTTGACCTTTTACTATTGCTTCGTACGTCTTTACACGTCCTATTGTGTCGTCGGACTTGACTGTAAGGATTTCCTGGAGCGTGTAAGCCGCGCCGTACGCTTCAAGCGCCCAAACTTCCATCTCACCGAATCTCTGTCCGCCAAACTGCGCTTTACCGCCGAGAGGCTGCTGAGTTACGAGTGAGTAGGGACCTGTGGAGCGTGCGTGAATCTTATCGTCGACAAGGTGGTGAAGCTTGAGGTAGTACATTATGCCGACTGTTACCGGATTGTCGAACGGAGTTCCGGTACGTCCGTCGTAGAGGATTGTCTTTCCGTCGACGACCTTGAGCTTTCCTGCTGCGCGGAGTTCTTCGAGGTGAGCTTCGTCGTTTCTTTCCTCGCCCGTTATGGGACGGAGGTCGCGGATTCCCGTTTCGGGGTCTATTATTTCTTCAAAGAGATTTTTTCCGTTTACATTTTCGCCCGGTATAACGTCGCGGTCGAGACCCGCAAGCTTAAGACATTCGGAGATGTCGGCTTCCGTTGCACCGTCGAATACGGGTGTCATGATTTTCCAACCGAGTTTTTTTGCTGCTATGCCGAGGTGAACCTCGAGCACCTGTCCTATATTCATACGCGAGGGAACGCCGAGGGGGTTGAGAACGATATCAAGCGGTGTTCCGTCGGGAAGGAAGGGCATGTCCTCAGGCGGCAGGATTCTCGATACGACACCTTTGTTTCCGTGACGTCCCGCCATTTTATCGCCGACCGAGATTTTTCTCTTTTGAGCGATATAAACGCGAACAACCTTATTTACTCCCGGAGGAAGCTCGTCGCCGGCTTCTCTTGTGAATACCTTGACATCGACTACCGTGCCGTTTTCGCCGTGGGGAACGCGGAGTGATGTGTCACGCACCTCTCTTGCCTTCTCGCCGAAGATTGCCCTGAGCAGTCTTTCTTCTGCGGTAAGCTCTGTTTCTCCCTTAGGAGTAATCTTACCTACGAGAATGTCGCCTGCTCTTACCTCGGTTCCCTTCTTTACGATACCCTCTGCGTTAAGATCCTTGAGCGCGTCGTCGCCGACGTTGGGGATCTCGCGGGTAATCTCTTCCGGACCGAGCTTGGTGTCTCTTGCTTCGTGAGGATATTCCTCTATGTGAATAGAAGTGTAAACGTCCTCTCTTACCAGCTTTTCGTTAAGCAGGACCGCGTCCTCGT
>JAZODB010000082.1:0-3376 GCA_045596785.1 Eubacteriales bacterium | reverse complement strand
TGCATTTCCATCATGGGTTTTCGTTAATAATTTAAACAACATTATTATATCAAATATTGACGATTCAATCAATAGCTTTGCAACTTTTTTTGTCTGCCAAACTTAACAACATGTCTCAACGACACGGCATCGATTTTTGGTTTTTTAACAAAATACCCTATATCACATCAAAAAAGACATTAAAACACAGTTTAAAGTTTTGATACGGAAACGGTGATATTTGCTCCGTTGACATCCCAATCTTTTGTGAGTGAACCGTCAAATTTTGTGAACAACAGCTCATCGCAGAGAACGGCAGACGAAAATTCTGATGAATCGGCTTTGAGTATTTCTTCGATTACTTCGCTTCCGGTTACAGAAACTTTTATGTGGTCTGTAACAACGAAGCCAGCTTCCTTACGCATTGTTTGTACCTTGGAAATAATTTCGCGTACAAATCCTTCGCGTATAAGTTCATCTGTGAGAGTCGTATCGAGTGCAACAGCGATTCCGTGGTCCGCAATGCTGTGGTATCCGGGCTTTTGCTGTACTTCAATCAAAAGGTCTGCTTCTTCAAGTGCAACCTCACTGCCGTCGAACGTGAAGTGAAGTGCACCCTTTGATTTCAGTTCTTTCATCGCTTCATTTCCGTCGAACGATGTATCTTGAAGTGCTGCGCGGATTTTGCCGAGAAGCTTGCCGTATTTCGGACCTACGGTTTTCAGATTCGGCTTGAATGAGTAGGATGAGATAGCTGACATATCGTCGATAAACACGATTTCTTTGACATTAAGCTCGTCTCGGATGATATCCGAATAGAATGAATCAAGCATTGTATCGTTCTTGACATACATAGCAGCGAGCGGCTGGCGGTTTTTGATTGCCGCACCGTTTCTTGCCGCACGACCGAGAATAACGATATCTACAACAGATTTCATATTTGCTTCAAGCTCGCGGTCAATCATTGAAGTATCTGCTTGCGGGAAGGTGCAGAGGTGAACCGATATGGGAGCGGAGGCATCAACAGAGCATACAAGATTGCGGTAAATCTCGTCTGCCATGAAAGGAATCATAGGCGCTGCTATTTTTGATACTGTTACAAGTGCGGTGTACAAAGTCATATATGCCGCGACTTTGTCATCCGTCATCTCGGTGCCCCAATAGCGTTCACGACAGCGGCGAACATACCAGTTTGAAAGCTCGTCTACAAATTCGGAGAGTGATTTTGCGGCTTCGGGTATACGGTAATTTGCGAGATTTGAGTCAACTGAACCGATTGTGGAATTGAGTACGGAGAGGATGTATTTATCCATTACGGTGAGTGCACAATTATCAATATTATACTTTGTCGGATCAAAGGAGTCGATGTCTGCGTAAAGAACATAGAACGCATAGGTGTTCCAAAGGGTGCCGAGGAACTTGCGCTGTCCTTCCATGACAGCTTTTCCGCTGAAGCGAGAGGGAAGCCACGGTGCACTGTTGGTGTAGAAATACCAACGGATAGCGTCAGCACCATAGGTATTGAGTGCGTCAAACGGGTCAACGGCATTTCCCTTTGATTTTGACATTTTCTGACCGTTTTCATCCTGCACATGTCCGAGGACTATTACATTCTTGTAAGGCGCGCAGTCAAACAGCAGGGTTGATATAGCCATTAGCGAGTAAAACCACCCACGTGTTTGGTCAACGGCTTCGCTGATGAAATCGGCAGGGAACTGAGCTTTAAACAAATCTTCGTTTTCGAAAGGATAATGATGCTGAGCAAACGGCATGGAGCCAGAGTCAAACCAACAGTCGATGACTTCGGGAACGCGGTGCATTTCGCCTCCGCACATAGGGCATTTTATTGTAACGGCATCAATATAGGGGCGATGGAGTTCAATATTTTCAGGACAATTATCGGACATTTCGCGAAGCTCTGCTATGCTTCCCACAGAGTGGCGATGTCCGCAGGTGCATTCCCAAATGTTGAGAGGAGTACCCCAATAACGGTTACGTGAGATTGCCCAATCCTGAACATTTTCGAGCCAGTCGCCGAAGCGTCCTTTTCCGATAGATTCGGGAATCCAATTTACTGTATTATTATTTCTTACGAGATTGTCACGCATATCGGTCATTTTGATGTACCATGATTCGCGTGCGTAGTAGATGAGGGGGGTATCACATCTCCAACAGTGCGGATATTCGTGCTCGAATTTCGGCGCATCAAAGAGCTTTCTTTCTTTTTCAAGTTCGGCAAGAACGAGAGGGTCTGCTTTCTTGACGAACACTCCGCTGTACGGTGTTTCCGCAGTCATGTTGCCCTGCGCGTCAACAAACTGAACAAATGGGAGATCGTATTTTCTTCCGACGTTTGCGTCATCCTCACCGAAAGCGGGCGCTATGTGTACTATACCGGTACCGTCGCTCATGGTTACATAGTTGTCGCAGGTTATAAAGTGCGCTTTTTTACCTTGTTTAGCCGCGGCAATACCTGCACACTCAAAGAGAGGCTCGTATTCACGGTATTCAAGTGAAGCGCCTGTGAATTCCTCAATAACAGTATATGCGGGCGTGTCATCTGTTTTCAGCTTGCCGAGAACAGTATCAAGGAGAGCCTTTGCCATATAATAGGTTTGTCCGTCGGCGGCTTTTACCTTACAGTATGTTTCGTTCGGATTTACACAGAGCGCGAGATTTGACGGAAGAGTCCATGGCGTGGTTGTCCATGCGAGAAAATATGCATCCTCGCCTTTTGCTTTGAAGCGGACAACTGCTGAGCGTTCTTTTACGGTTTTATAACCTTGTGCTACTTCTTGAGCGGAGAGAGGTGTGCCGCAGCGAGGGCAGTACGGAACTATTTTGAAGCCTTTGTAGAGAAGCCCCTTGTCCCAAATTTGCTTTAGTGCCCACCATTCGGATTCAATAAAATTGTTGTCGTAGGTTACATATGGGTCATCCATGTCCGCCCAAAAACCGACGGTACCCGAAAAATCCTCCCACATGCCTTTGTATTTCCACACCGATTCTTTACATTCATTAATGAAAGGCTCAAGTCCGAATTTCTCAATTTGTTCTTTTCCGTCAAGACCGAGCTTTTTCTCCACTTCGATTTCAACGGGAAGACCGTGAGTATCCCAACCTGCTTTTCGCGGAACATCTGCACCCTTCATCCAATGGTAGCGTGGAATCATATCCTTGATAACGCGAGTCAGAACATGCCCGATATGAGGCTTTCCGTTTGCTGTCGGCGGTCCGTCATAGAATGTGTAGCCGGGTTTGTCGGCATTTTGTTCAAGCTGTTTTTCAAAGATGTGATTTTCATTCCAAAATTTAAGTGTTTCGCGTTCACGCTCCACAAAATTCAGGTTTGTCGTTACTTTATTATACATAAATCCTCCGTTTAGTGATAAAGATT
>JAZODB010000081.1:0-3133 GCA_045596785.1 Eubacteriales bacterium | reverse complement strand
CTATATATTATATCATAATCACACCTTTATTTGCAATACAATGAATAATTATCTTTATGATTTTTTGGTTTTCTGTTTGCAAGGCCTGTAATCTGTTCTTATGGTTATAATTGTCAATCAAACGAACATGTTTGGCGTGAGATTATACATATTGCTTCTTGACATAGTGAGAACTTTGTGGTATCATATTATAGCAAGAATCTTTAATTCGATATTGAGATATCGGCAAGATGAAAATATGCGATGTTGATTTTTCTGTACGCTTTTTTTGTTTGTCTGCCGATACCGACAGGCGCTTTGTTTATAAAAGGAGTTTACATGGAATATTCGGTCGGAAAGAAATATCAGGGTATTATAAAAAAAGCATTGTCGCAGGACAACAACTGCGAAAGTGTTTTTAGTTCTGAATTTTCCGCAATTCTTGATAAATGTGTTTTATTTCCCGGTTTCGTTGATGTGCATGTACATCTTCGCGAGCCGGGTTTTTCTTATAAAGAGACGATAAAAAGCGGTACGGAAGCAGCTGCGAATGGCGGATACACCGACGTATGCAGTATGCCCAACCTCAATCCTGTTCCCGATTCAGCTGAGAATTTGCGCAATCAGCTTGAGATTATT
The DNA here is from genome assembly GCA_045596785.1 of Eubacteriales bacterium. Lineage (GTDB taxonomy): Bacteria > Bacillota > Clostridia > Oscillospirales > CAG-272 > UMGS1696. The sequence goes on along the minus strand of JAZODB010000081.1, from coordinate 2,515 downwards.
GAGCGTGATGCTGTAATAGGAGTGCACCCGTATGGAGCGATAACGGTAGGTCAGCGAGGTGAGATGCTGTCCGATATGGATGGTATGGCTGCTGATGTAATTGCCTTTTCCGATGACGGACGTGGTGTTCAGGATGCGGAGCTTATGGAATCTGCAATGCGCCGCGCCAAATCACTTGGGAAAATGATCGTTGCTCACTGCGAGGATAACAGCTTGCTTCGCGGAGGATATATTCACGAAGGTGAGTATGCGGCGATAAACGGGCATCGCGGAATATGCAGTGAGAGCGAATGGAGACAGATAGAGCGAGATATAGCACTTGCGGAAAAGACAGGATGTGCATATCACGTTTGCCATATATCAACAAAGGAAAGCGTTGAGCTTATCAGGCAAGCAAAAAAGCGTGGGGTGGATATATCCTGCGAGACGGCTCCGCATTATCTTCTGCTTGATGAGAGTGTGCTTATGGATGACGGAAGATTTAAGATGAATCCTCCGCTCAGAGCGGCAGCAGACCGTGAGGCACTTCTTCTCGGAATATCCGACGGTACGATTGATATGATAGCAACTGACCATGCTCCGCACAGCCGACAGGAAAAATCACGTGGGCTAAAAGACAGTCTTATGGGAATTGTCGGAATCGAAACGGCATTTCCGCTTCTTTATACATACCTCGTGAAAACAGGGGTAATAACGCTTGAACATCTGATTCACATGATGAGCACTGCACCGCGAGAACGCTTTAAAGTTCCTATGAAAGATGATTTTTGTGTGTGGGATTTGAATTGTGAGTACTGCATAAACCCCGAAGATTTCAAATCAATGGGCAGAGCGACTCCGTTTGATGGATGGAAAGTATTCGGGAAATGTATTATGACAGTGAAAAACGGCAGAAAAGTAACATTTAATATATAATTTTGGAGGCAAAGATGGCAAAAAGAACCGATCTGAAAAAAATACTTATAATAGGCTCAGGACCGATAGTTATAGGTCAAGCGGCTGAATTTGATTATGCCGGGACTCAGGCATGCCTTGCGCTTAAAGAGGAGGGGTATTCGGTTGTACTTGTAAACTCAAATCCGGCAACAATAATGACTGATACTTCAATCGCTGATAAAGTTTATATGGAGCCGCTTACACTTGAATACGTGGCGAAAATACTGCGGTATGAGAGACCTGACGCAATTGTCCCTGGAATAGGCGGGCAGACCGGGCTTAATCTTGCTATGCAGCTTGAGAAAAAAGGAGTGCTCAGAGAGTGCAATGTGGAGCTTCTCGGAACAAGCAGTGAGAGTATAGAACGAGCTGAGGACAGAGAATTGTTTAAAAAACTTTGTCAGTCAATCGGCGAGCCGGTTATACCGTCGGAGATTACATATTCACTTGATGAGGCAAAGGCGGCAGCGGAGAAAATAGGATATCCCGTTGTTCTTCGACCTGCATTTACGCTCGGAGGAACCGGCGGCGGATTTGCATACAGCGAATCGGAGCTTGTGGAAATAGGGACAAATGCATTTAAACTGTCCCCTGTACATCAGGTTTTAATAGAAAAAAGTGTCAAAGGATACAAGGAAATCGAATTTGAAGTAATGCGTGATTCTGCCGACCGTGCGATTACCATATGCGGGATGGAAAATGTAGACCCCGTCGGAGTTCATACGGGAGATTCTGTTGTTGTTGCACCTATCATGACACTTTCGGATAATGACAGGAAAATGCTTAATGACAGTGCAATAAAAATTATACGTGAACTTAAAATCGAAGGCGGCTGCAATGTTCAGTTTGCGCTGAATCCAAATTCATCAGAGTATTATCTTATTGAGGTGAATCCGAGAGTTTCTCGTTCCTCAGCACTTGCCTCAAAAGCAAGCGGATATCCTATCGCGAGAGTTACTGCGAAAATTGCGGTCGGGATGACTCTTGATGAAATTGCAATAGCCAACACAACAGCGGAATTTGAGCCATCTCTCGATTATGTCGTAGCAAAATTTCCTCGTTTTCCGTTTGATAAATTTGCATCGGCTACAAATAAGCTCGGTACACAGATGAAGGCTACGGGAGAGGTTATGGGGATAGGCTCCACTCTTGAGGAGTGTATGCTGAAATCCGTGCGCTCTCTTGAAATCGGCGTATGCCATTTGTGGATGCAGAAATTCGAAAATTCAAGCTCATCCGAGATGCTCGAATATGTCAGAGAATTTCATGATGACAGCATTTTTGCTGTGGCACAGCTTCTCAGAAACGGTGTTTCTATTGATGAAATATATAGGGTTACGGAAATTACACCGTATTTCCTTGAAGCAATACGCAACATTGTAAGCTATGAATCTGTGATTGCCGCAAATCCTATGGATAAAGCAGTTCTAAAATCCGCTAAAACAATGGGTTTTTCCGATAAGTTTATTGCAAAGCTTTGGAGTGTATCGGAAATTGATGTGTTTGAGCTTCGCCGTAAAATCGGTCTTTTCCCCGCATACAAAATGGTAGACACCTGCCACACCAATGCATATATCCC
>JAZODB010000080.1:0-2146 GCA_045596785.1 Eubacteriales bacterium | reverse complement strand
ATGATGGAAAACAAGTAGCGTTTTTTTAATTCCAAAGAGAATTGACGGCTGGTGAGAGTCATGAACAAAAAAACGTGAATACATTTCCGGAGCAGCGCACCGAAAATTTACAGTAGGCTGCGACGCAGGGCAAGCGTTATTTTGCCGGGGCTTGAGATTCGCTCCGCGCCCGTTGAGGCTGTATTTGTAAAAATACGGCAAACCGAGGTGGTACCACGGAATTTCCGTCCTCTGCTAAAAAAAGCCGAGGACTTTTTTATTTGTCAAAAACCGAAAGGAATTTAAAATGGTAATCACAGATTTACTCGAAAAAAATGCTAAACTATATCCTGATGAAGTTGCGCTTGTTGAAATCAACCCCGCAAATCAGCCTAACCCCAACACTACATGGCGCGAATTCTCACTCATAGAATCCACACCGGGTGAAAAATATCGGCGTGAAATTACTTGGAAAGAATTCGATATCAAAGCTAACCGCTTTGCAAATTTGCTGATGACACGAAACATCAAAAAGGGAGACAAAGTTGCTATTCTTCTCATGAACTGTATTGAGTGGCTTCCAATTTACTTCGGAATACTCAAAACAGGAGCTCTCGCCGTTCCAATGAACTACCGTTACTCTGCTGAGGAAATAAAGTATTGTGCAGAGCTTGCCGATGTTAAATTTCTGATTTTTGGTCCTGAATTTACAGAGCGAGTAGAATCAGTATACTCATCACTGCCACTTCTTGAAAAATGCTTCTTTGTCGGAAAGGAATGCCCGAATTTCGCAGACAGCTACGACCGCATAGTAAATTTCTGCTCATCAATCGCTCCCGCTGTGGAGTACGATGAAGATGACGATGCGGCTATATATTTTTCATCAGGCACAACAGGATTCCCAAAAGCCATACTGCATGCTCACCGCGCGCTTTTGAGCTCGTGCAAAACTGAGCAAAAGCATCACGCTCAAACAAGGGATGATGTATTCCTATGTATTCCGCCGCTCTATCATACAGGCGCAAAAATGCACTGGTTCGGAAGTCTTCTCAGCGGAAGTCGAGCTGTAATATTAAAAGGTGTCTCCCCGGAATGGATTATGCGCGCAATATCAGAAGAACGCGCAACAATAGTTTGGCTTCTTGTTCCGTGGGCTCAAGATATTCTCGATGCGATTGACCGAGGTGAAATCAAAATTGAGGATTACAGGCTTTCTCAATGGCGGCTTATGCATATCGGAGCGCAGCCCGTTCCTCCGTCGCTTATTAAAAGATGGAAAAAAGTATTCCCCACTCACGAATACGATACAAACTACGGTTTATCCGAATCAATAGGTCCCGGATGTGTCCATCTCGGTATAGAGAATATTTCAAAAGTAGGCGCAATCGGCGTAGCAGGATATTTATGGGATGTAAAAATAGTATCTCCTTCAGGAGATATTGTTCAAAATGAAGAAGTCGGAGAGCTTATAGTACAAGGGCCCGGAGTGATGAAGTGCTACTACAAAAATGAATCGGCTACAAACGAAGTTCTCAAAAATGGTTGGCTGTACACAGGAGACATGGCAAAATATGATGAAGACGGATTTATATATTTGGTAGACCGTAAAAAGGATGTAATCATAACCGGAGGTGAGAACCTTTATCCTGTACAAATAGAGGACTTCCTAAGAAGAAATGACAAAATAAAAGATGTTGCCGTTATCGGTATGCCCGACGACAGACTCGGAGAAATCGCGGCGGCGATTATAGAACTAAAGCCTGATGCTGCCGCAGACGAAGATGAAATAAACGAATTTTGCAAAGCTCTTCCGCGGTACAAACGTCCGAGAAAAATAATATTTGCAGATGTGCCGAGAAACCCCACGGGAAAAATCGAAAAACCAAAGCTGCGTGAAAAATACTGTGGAAAGCGTCTTGTTGAGGCGCAAACAACAAGATAAAATACTCTGACATAAGCCTAAATCTTTGTTGATATATGCACCGGAAAGATTTAGGCTTATTGTTTCGGCCTTTATTTTTAAAACTTTTTTACCAAAACTATTGCAAAAACTAAAGATTTATGATATAATATACGAGCTTTGATTAATATGGTATTTTGCATCAAGCATACGGAGAGATATCGAAGTGGTCATAACGGGGCTGACTCGAAATCAGTTTGCGCTCAC
>JAZODB010000079.1:0-3151 GCA_045596785.1 Eubacteriales bacterium | reverse complement strand
CAATGCTTGTAATAGCAGACTCCGAAAAAACCGTTGCTCTCGCAGGCGTTATGGGTGGCGAAAACAGCGAAATAACCGACAGCACAACAACCGTTGTTTTTGAGTCAGCTACATTCCATCCCGGAAACGTACGTGTTACCGCAAAAAAACTCGGAATGAGAACGGAATCCTCCGCAAGATTCGAAAAAGGACTTGATTCAGAGAACACTATGCCTGCTCTTGACCGTGCATGCGAGCTGATTGAGATTCTCGGTGCGGGAGAAATCGTAAACGGAACAATCGACGTATACCCCGTAAAAAAAGAAAAGGCTGTACTGCCTCTTGATGCGGATGTCATCAACCGTTTCCTCGGAGTCAACCTCTCGAAAGAATATATGTCCGATGTACTGCGCAAGCTCGAGTTTGAGGTTTCGGATGATATGACAAAGGTTACGGTTCCGTCATTCCGCGATGATGTGCGCTGCATGAACGACCTCGCAGAAGAAATAATCCGCATATACGGATATAATGAAATCACATCAACCCTGTCAAATTCCGCTACCCCCACTCTTGGAGTGCGTACAGAAAGACAAAATTTCGACAATAAAATTCATGATATGCTCGTCGGCATGGGAATGAATGAAATTGAAACGTTCTCCTTTATCAGTCCTTCATACTATGATAAAATCCGCCTTGCAAAAGACGATATTCGCAGAAAATGCGTTATTATCTCAAATCCTCTCGGCGAAGATACCTCGGTCATGCGTACTACCACACTTCCCTCCATGCTCAAGGTTCTTGCCGATAACTACAATGTAAAAAACCGCAGTGTAAATCTCTTTGAAGTATCGAAGGTTTATATCCCCACAACCGACGACAAGCTCCCCGATGAGCCTGCGCGTCTCACACTTGGATTTATCTCTAACGATAAAAACGGTTTCTACCGTATGAAAGGCTATATTGAAGCCATTTTCGACATAGCCGGAACAGAAAATGTAACATTCAAGTCCTGCACAAGCGAACCTGCATTCCACCCCGGCAGATGCGCCGAAATTTATGTCGGAGACAAAAAACTCGGTGTGTTCGGTGAAGCTCATCCCGAGGTAGCTGCAAATTATGATATCGGCGATTCTGTATATCTTGCCGAGCTTATTTCTGACGAAATCTATGACTGCCGCCGCATGGAAATATCGTACGTGCAAATCCCGAAGTATCCCGCAATAGAGCGCGACTTCTCGTTTGTCTGCGATGAAGAAATTGAAGCAGCATCAGTTTCCGACGTCATAAGCACTGCAAGCCGCCTTGTATCAAGTGTTGAGCTCTTCGACATATACCGCGGTCCTCAGCTCGGTGAAAATAAGAAGAGTATGTCATACGCAGTTATGCTCCGCGCCGCCGACCGCACTCTCACCGACGCAGAGGCAGATGAAGCAGTTTCTGCAATTCTCTCTTCTCTTGAAACGAAGCTCGGCATAAAGCTGAGGTGAATTTTCACATAATAACTGTGAAAGGAGAGATAAAATGAAAACCTATCCAATGACAATAGCAGGGCTTCACCGTGAGCTTCCCATATGCCCCGTAAACGATAATTTATCAATCGGTGCGTTTGTAATATTCGGAGACCCCGAGCTTACCACAGCCGCCGCAGAAGCACTTTTGAAGATAGCTCCCGAATACGATTATATAATCACCGCAGAAGCAAAGGGAATCCCGCTTGCACACGAAATGGCAAGACTTTCGGGAAATCAAAAATATTTCATAGCCCGCAAAAAAGCAAAGGCATATATGACCGGAGTTTTTGAAGTAAAGGTACAATCAATAACAACAGCAGGAGAACAAAGTCTGTTTCTTGACAAAGCTGATGCGGAGTTGATAAAAGGCTCTAAAATCCTTATCGTTGATGATGTAATTTCAACGGGCGAATCCCTCCGCGCGGTTGAAGAACTGATCAGAGCCGCCGAAGGAAACATAGTCGGAAGGATGACCATCCTTGCAGAAGGTGATGCACAGATTCGCGACGATATAATTTACCTCGAAAAGCTTCCTGTATTCCATCCCGACGGAACTGTAATCGAAGGCTCCATACACTGACAAAAAAACCGCAGTTTATTAGGTGGATGGTCGTAAAACAGTGAATGAAAAAATTCACTAATTTACGGCATCTGTCTTACAGGATTGGAAAACCACTACGAAAAGAACGATGTCGAGTCGAAAGACTTAACATCGTTCTTTTTCTATCACAAAACACTTGAAAACACGGAGGATTTACTATGAAACGTCTATTATCATGGAACTTTAATTGTCAAGGTATATTTCACCCAATTTACAAAAAAGACACAAAATGCGGGTAAATCCAATAGAATAAAGGCATCTGATGCTCTATACGAACGCAAGCATTTCCGACTTTACGTAATAGATCAGTTATCGTTGAAACAGCAAATTCATCCACTATACCGTGAATTGTATGTATGTTTCAGTGCATCACTAATCAACGAATTAACTGCTCTTGCGTGTGAAATTCTTCACGGATTTCAATCTCGTCTAAAAATTAGGCGGAAAATAAAGCACATTGGCAAGATTTCATCCCAACTGAAAAACATCCATCCTATCCATCCTTCTATCCGAAATAAAGATCATTCTGTATAACTCGGGATGAATTGCGATAGGAAGGATGGATAAATCAAAGTTCAGCTGCGATATCAAACAACACAGTTTTGGATAACCGCTACTAAAACAAAAAAAGAAAAACGCAGTAATCATTATCCACTATCGGATAACAATTACTGCGGTTATTGTTTGTGGGATCAGAGCTTATTCAGCTATAAATCTTTCGCAGAAGCGTCTGAGATATGCTGCAAGTTCAGCACGGTCAGCACTCTCGGTGAGATCGCTAATATCCGAACCGATACCGTCGAACATACCGTAGAGGTCTGCCCAAAGAACATTGTTTTCTGCCCATTCGCTGTTGGTGTAGGAATCATCAACATTGCCGCTGACGTTTTCACTCCACTTCTTATAGACAGCGTAGCGATTGAGAATTGCCATGATCTGTTCATGGGTCAGGTCATTCATTGCTCCGAAAATGCCATCACCATAACCGTTGACGATACCGTTGGCAGCTGCCCAATTTACAGCAGCAGTGTACGATTCGTCGGTAGGAACATCGTAGAAA
>JAZODB010000078.1:0-3622 GCA_045596785.1 Eubacteriales bacterium | reverse complement strand
TCATTCTGTTTCTTGAATACTCTCCGCGTCTGTTACTGCAATTAGCGGAATCATATTTTCGCGTTTCACAGCCATGAGAGTTTCTTGTGCCTCTTTCAGTATCTCTGCGGCATCCGCAAGTCGATGTTGTTTCTGCACATTCGTGATTGCACAGGCAGCTCTCATCCGAATCTTTTCTTTCATGTTGCTCATTGTAGCGGATGTTATTCCTGACTCGAGTTGCTCGTATATCTCGTGTTTCATATTTGCCGTAATTACTGCTTGACGGCTCATTTTCGCGAAGAAGCTGTAAGAGAAGCGCGTCATCTATTCTGTCGCGCGGAGTGTAGTTATTTTTTCTGTTTTCCATAATCTTCGAAAAATTCCTCCGATTCAGTATCTTGAAGAAACTAAAAGTTTTATTTCTTCATTAAAGTATATGACAAAAAAGTCAGGCACGTTACAAAATTGTTTTTGGAAAGAAAAACTATTGTATTTTATATGATAATATGGTATACTTAATTCCCAAAGATAACTTGAACGGAGATAATATGTTGCACGTTGATGTATATACCGATGGTTCTTGCCTTAAAAACCCCGGACCGGGAGGTTGGGGGGCTATTCTTATATATCGTGAGATTGAAAAAGAGATATCCGGTGGGGAAGCCGATACCACCAACAATAGAATGGAGCTTACGGCGGCAATAAAGGCTCTTTCCGCATTGAATAAGCCGTGTGAGGTTACAATGACTACGGATTCAAAATATCTTTGCGATGGTATCGGAAAGGGATGGGCTGAATCATGGCAAAAAAAAGGTTGGAGAAAGGCGAATGGTTCGCCTGCTCTCAACCCTGATTTATGGGAAAAGCTATTGGAGCTTTGCAAGGTTCATAAAGTAAAATTCGAATGGGTAAAAGGTCATGCGGGGCACCCTTATAACGAGCGCTGTGATGAGATGGCTCAAGCGCGTGCGCGGGAGTATACGAACGGATGAAATCCACACTGCTGTGTGCGGCGGTAATATACTTATGCTTGATTTCACTCTCCGCTGTTTTTATTACATTATATGACAAATCGGCGGCGCGGCTGAAAAATTACCGTATACCCGAAAGTGCTTTGGTTTTTATTTCGGTACTCGGAGGCTCCGCGGCAATGCTTGTATCTATGATTCTCATAAGACACAAAACGAAGCACATAAAATTTATGCTCGGAATTCCTATAATCATTGCTTTTCAGACGGTAATTATTTCTTGGCTTCTTCAGCGATTTTTTTGATAATTATTCTGTAAAACTCAGGATTTCTTATGTATCCAAATTCATTTACATATTTTTGTGTGGGGGAATCCATATACTCATATGCCGATTCACTCAATACAATTGCCTTCGGTTTTTCATCAAACGACAGACCGAAGGTTTTCTTATATACGGGACTGTGCCTGCCTAAAATTGCAAAGTCGGAGTTTTCGATGGCGTTTTTGACCTCGTCTATCGATTGATTGAATGAACAGGAGGCGTAAACAGCACTCTCACCATGAGCGTATATCGCAAGAGCGGTTATAGGATGTGTCGAGCGTGAGAGGTATTTGCGGCTTAATAATTTGATTTCCGCATCGTTGAATATATAGCTTTCGCCGAGCTGTATTGTGTAAACTTCGGTTCCATGCAGCTCAGCTGTTTTGCACAGTGAGTTGTATAATGAAAATTCACGCTCGTCAATCGGCTCCGGCATAATCACACTATGCAGAATTTCCCGTTCGCACAGCCTTGACAGCAGCTGTATATGTTTATTGTGGTAATGTGTCAGCAGAAATGCCTCTATTTCGCATGAATTCATACGAGACATTTCCTCGGTAAGATTGTAAGAAAAGCCGAATGAAGCATCGGAAATGTCGCAAATCAAAATTTTTCCCTCGGATTTTACAATGAGTCCATCATTCTTTTTATCTGACACATATGATATTCGTACATTTCCGAAATCTGCGGCATTTACAATCGCTATAATGAACACAAACGAAAAAAATAGTGCTGTTGCTGAGATGAGGATTTTCTTAAAATATTTTTTGAATGTAAACGGGAGGGCTAAAATAGCTGCCGATATCGGAATAAGAAAGAATATACTGAACGGATAATTTATCGAAATCATGGCAAAATCAGGTTTTGCCAAAAAATCTGCTATATTTTCAAGTACACCACAGTAAGCACTTATCAGCAATGACATCGGATAAATGAACAATTTCAGCGGATAGAGGAGTAAATAAGCTCCGGTGAGATACATGAGAATAGTGACACATGGAATAAAAATAATATTAGCCGGGATAGCCATAAGGGAAATTTCGCCGAAGTACAGCCACATGAGCGGCAGCGTTGCCAATGTAACAAAGGTTGTCATGAGAATTGTCTCGGCTGTATTCATAATAAACTTGAACGTTTTTCTGCCGATTGACCGCTTTGTAAGAGTGCTTTTGAAATTGCGGAATAAATATGCTCTGTATTTTGTGAAAACTATGCAAGTATAGGCGGCAATAAATGAAAGCTGCATCCCGCAGTCCACAGCAATGTACGGATTCACAAGAACCATAAGAGCACCCGAAAAGGCAACGGAGTTGATTGTGTTTACTTTTTTTGAAACTATTAGAGAAAACTGAGCAATAATATACATTATACCCGCGCGAACGACAGATGGAGTGAATCCGGTGATAAGCATGAAGAAAATTATAATTGCGATGTTCAGGCACGCTCTTAATTTGCGTTCTACGCGAAGTCTCCTCAAGCCGCGTTCTGCAAAAGCCACAATTACCGAGAAATGTGTGCCGCTCACCACAAGAAGATGCGAAATTCCGAGTCTGCGGAAATCGCGCGTCACCGTGTCGGGGAGATTCTCCTTGTTGCCGAGAAGAACTGCGGCTTGAATCCCGCCCACATCATGCGAGAAATGCCCCATTATCATTGCCGAGAGACGAAGATTTATTTTTCGGAATATGCTTTCTATGCTGAAGACTGATTTCTCTCCTTCTTGAACAAGTGAAATGTCGTCTGCTGTTATCATAATTTTCTTTGGAAGGTAATAACGTACTCCGTCGAATGAGGCAGTATTTGTTTCCGATAGAGCAGAATATGTGATATTGCCGAAAAGTGTAGTGCCATCCGAAAGTGCATTTTGCTCGGTTGATAAAAGAAGCTTTGTTCCTGTGGGAAGTAATTCTGATTCTTCAATCACCGCCTTGTAACGAGATGTGTAGGGCAGGGAATATTCACATTCGATTATTCTGATTTTTACGTAATCTGTTTTACCGCTATGTGTGTTAAAGCTGTTTGCATAAAAATCAAAGGCGACAGTCGAATAAATTCCCGCAGCGGCAACGGCGGACAAGAGCAGAAGATGGCGTGCGGAAATTTTTTCGCAATTTTGAAGATTGCGAAGGATGAGCAAAATTGAAATAGTTATTAACAATATTGAAGATATTATAACTTTCGGATAAGAGTTTAAGTAAGCAAATGCACATGAGGAAAGAAAAAACGTAAAGAAAATCGATGTAACGGGAAATTTTGTGATATATTTCATAATGACACCGCAAATATTGTATAGTGTTTAATGTCAAATAATACTTTTCTTTAACATGTAACATTATTAATATACCATAT
>JAZODB010000077.1:0-2354 GCA_045596785.1 Eubacteriales bacterium | reverse complement strand
AAGAACAACGAAGTCATATTCATTGACTGTGCAAGAATCGGCGGAGTTCCCGAGGTGTTCTGGTGGCGCAACAAGGATTTGTCAGGCGGACAGATAGTTGAGCAGACCATTCACCAGTTCGATATAATCCGTTATGTATTCGGCGAACCCGAAGAAGTTTGCACATACGGTGCTCGCGGATATATAAAGAATTACGACAACTACAACACAGATGACATTTCCACAACTGTTGTTAAATTCAAGAACGGTACTGTCGGCGTAATTTCCACAGGCTGCTATGCCGAAACAGGCGACAGCTATGATTCCAAGATTACATTCTCCACCAAGGATAAGAGAGCAGAATTGAAAATCCTCGACACATTCAAGGTTTACGGCGAAGCTGCTCCGACATCCGATGATTCCGAAGCAAAAGACGGCTTTGTAATAAAGGGAGACGGCGGACTCGCTGCAACAAACGGAAATATAATAACACACACTCAGGATGGCGATGCGGGAATACTATGCGATCGCACTTTCATTGAAGCGGTTATCTCCGGAGACGGAAGCAAAATCCGTTCACCTTACGCCGATGCATTCAAATCTGTATCATTCACAATGGCGTGCAACAAGTCAATGGCAGAAGGCAAACCCGTAAAAGTAGAGCTTGTATAATAATTTTATTAATTAAAAATTTACACACAAAAAAGCACTCGTCGGTTTTGAAGCGACGAGTGCTTTTTTAAAACAAATCCATAACAGCGATTGGTATGAGAGCTTAACACTCTGCACCGCACAATATCTCGCAGTAAAGCAATTTAAGCCTGGGCGGCATCAACAATTTTCGCAAATTTTTCGGGAACCAGAGATGCCCCTCCGATAAGTCCGCCGTCAACGTCAAGCTTTGAGAGAAGCTCTGCCGCATTCACATCGTTCATTGAGCCGCCGTACTGTATGGTGAGCGCCTCCGCAACTCTGTCATTGTAAAGCTTTGCAACGACACCGCGGATAAGAGCGCATACCTCTTCTGCCTGCTCAGGAGTAGCAGTAAGTCCTGTTCCTATTGCCCATACAGGCTCATATGCGATAATAACATTTTTCATCTGTTCTTCGGGGATACCTGCAAGATCGAGCTTTGTCTGCATCGAAACAATTTCCTCGGTTATTCCCGACTCTCTCTCGGCACGAACTTCGCCGAGGCAGAGAATCACTTTAAGTCCGGCATCAAGAGCCGCGCGTGTTCTGAGGTTTACTGTTTCATCGGTTTCGCCGAAATATTGTCTTCTTTCCGAATGTCCGACAATAACGTACTCTGCTTCGCACTCAAGAAGCATGTCGGCAGAAATTTCACCGGTGAATGCTCCCTTTTTTTCAAAGTGCACATTCTGAGCACCTATTTTTACGTTTGTTCCGCGAGCTGCTTCAACAGCGGCAGGTATATCCACAAACGGTACGCAAAGAACAACCTCGCAGCCATCCTTACCTGCGGTAAGCTTAGCGGTATTCGCAACAGCTTCACGTGCAACGGAGGGAGTCATGTTCATTTTCCAGTTGCCGGCAATTATTACTTTACGGGAGTCTTTTTTCATTATTTTTACCTCTGTATATTGTATTATTAAAAAGCATGGTTACGGGGAAACCTTTTGGAAGTTTCCCCGCTTGTTAAAATCTTATTTATCGAGAAGACATGCAATTCCGGGAAGCTCGCAACCCTCAAGAAATTCAAGAGAAGCTCCGCCGCCTGTGGAAATATGAGTCATCTTGTCAGCGTAACCGAGCTGTTCAACAGCGGCAGCCGAGTCTCCTCCGCCGATAATCGATACAGCATCCGACTCTGCAACAGCCTTTGCAACAGCACGTGTACCGGATGCAAAGTTTTCCCATTCGGAAACACCCATCGGACCATTCCAAACAATAGTGCCGGCTCCGATGATTGTCTTTGAGTAGAGCTCCTGCGTCTTTTCGCCTATATCAAGTCCCATCCAACCATCGGGAATAGAATCTGAATATATACGCATAAACGTGGTATCCTCTTTGTATTCACGACCGATTACATTGTCAACGGGAATCAAGAAGTTTACTTTCTTTTCCTTTGCTCTTGCAAGAAGCTCGAGTGCAAGCTCAACCTTATCTTCTTCGCAGATAGAGGAGCCTGTGGTATTTCCGAGCGCACGGAAGAATGTGTAAGCCATTCCACCGCCGATTATGAGTGTGTCAACCTTGTCGATAAGGTTGTTGATAACGCCTATCTTATCGGAAACCTTTGCACCGCCGAGAATTGCAATGAAAGGTCTTTTCGGGTCCTCAAGTGCCTTGCCCATAATGGAAATCTCTTTTTGGATGAGATATCCGCATACAGCCGGAAGATAATCTGCAAC
>JAZODB010000076.1:0-1547 GCA_045596785.1 Eubacteriales bacterium | reverse complement strand
CACATTGCCACGCAGTCGATTCCGACAGTGTCGTGTTTATCCATAAGAAACGCTATCTTAAGCTTTGTTCCGACTCCGTCAGTTCCCGATACAAGCAACGGGTGGCGCACGGAATACTTATCCATAAGAAGTCCGATGTCGAAAATCCCACCGAAGCCTCCTATTTTGTCGCATACACCGTCGGTTACGGTTCGTGCGATATGTTTTTTCATTAATTCAACTGCGGTATATCCTGCTGTTATATCTACGCCGGCATTTTTGTAGGCTTCGCTGTAACTTTTCATAATTAAACCTCTCATTCAATAGAATTTTTATCAGTTGTGTTGCTTGAAATTTTATTTTCGTATCTGTTTTTCTTTATAAGTTCCGGAACTTTCGTGGGATATTTACCTGTAAAACATCCGGTACAGAAGCCGGGGCAATTCTTTGGAGCAAGTTTTGTTACATTTTCAACGCTTAAATATCCAAGAGAATCCACGTTGATTATTTCCTTTATTTCATCTATACTGTATTTGCACGCAATGAGATTGTCGCGCGAATCTATGTCGGTGCCGTAATAGCACAAATCAACAAACGGCGGCGCCGAGGAGCGCATATGAACTTCAGTTGCTCCGGCTTGACGGAGAAGATTTACAATTCGAGCACATGTCGTTCCGCGTACAATGGAGTCATCAACGAGAACAACTCTCTTTCCTTTAACTACATCGGATATCGCATTTAATTTAATTCTTACAAGATTTTCGCGAAAAGCCTGACCGGGTGCTATAAATGTTCTTCCTATGTACTTGTTTTTAATAAATCCTATCTCATACGGTATTCCGGATTGATGCGCATATCCTATGGCGGCATCAATCCCGGAATCGGGAACACCGATTACAACGTCTGCGGCAACGGGATGTTCGAGTGCAAGAAAAGCACCCGCACGCGCTCTTGCACGATTTACCGAATAACCGTCTATTATTGAGTCGGGGCGTGCGAAGTAAATGTATTCGAAAACACAGAAAGCAGGCTCAACTTTTCCGACATGCTCTGTAATCGAGCGTATTCCGTTTTCATCGAAAATCAGGATTTCTCCGGGCTCCACTTCACGCACAAGCTCTGCGCCTACGGAGTCAAGCGCACAGGATTCGGAAGCGATTATATAGGTTCCGTCGGACCTTTTTCCATAGCAAAGAGGACGGATACCATGAATATCACGCACTGCGATGAGCTTGCGCGGAGACATGATGACCATAGAGTATGCGCCGTCAAGCTTGTCCATTGCGCGGCTGATGCTTTCTTCGATTGAATTTGCTTGGAGTCTTTCACGGAGTATGATATTGGATATGATTTCGGCATCACTTGTTGTCTGGAATATGGAGCCCTTAAGTTCAAGCGATTCTCTTACTTCATGTGAATTGACGAGACTTCCGTTGAAACAGAGTGCCATATGACCTTTTATGTGACTGACTACAATAGGCTGAGCATTTGCGGCATCATTTTTGCCTCCGCGTCCATAGCGGCAGTGTCCGATTGCCATTGTACCTTCGCCGAGTGACTCAAGCTTT
>JAZODB010000075.1:0-2279 GCA_045596785.1 Eubacteriales bacterium | reverse complement strand
ATCCGTGAAGTTATCGGAAAACGTTTCAAGTGGCGTAAATTTTCCATGCACACGAAAGTTGTCCTGTCTGTCAGTGCGGTATTGATTGCGGTAGGTACGATACTTATAAAACTTACCGAAGATATTACATGGCTCGGTGCATTTTTTCACTCGGTGTCGACAAGAACTGCGGGATTTTCGACATACCCTCTCGGAGAATTTTCGAATGCCGGACTCATTGTAACAACAGCACTTATGTTTATCGGAGCTTCACCCGGTTCAACCGGAGGCGGTATAAAGACAAGCACATTCTTTGTACTTATTCAGGGGATCAAATCTGCTGCAACCAATAAAGCGGAAAAGGGATTCAAATATTCTGTTCCGTCGGATGCGTTCAGAAAGGCTGCCGTTATTATTATTATTGCTTTGTGCATTGTGATGGCAGGCACGTACTTTATGGTTATAATGGAGCCTGATATATCGCTTATGGATGCGCTTTTTGAAATTACCAGTGCATTCGGAACTGTCGGACTTTCAACGGGCATAACAACCGGCCTCGGAGTCGAAAGCAAGCTGCTGTCAATTTTGATAATGTATATAGGGCGTCTCGGTCCGCTGACTATTGCTTCTCTTTGGTATTTTTCAAAGGGAGAGCGTGCAGTTTATCCGGACGGGAACATAGCTATTGGATAAAATGAGGAGTGATAAAATGTTAAAAAAGACAAGAAAAGGGAAGGATATTTACGGAATTATCGGCCTTGGAAGATTCGGATATGCTCTTGCTATTGAGCTTGCGACAACCGGTGCGGATTTGCTTGTAATCGACAAGGACGAGGAGAAGGTTCGCGAACTCAGGGATTATACCGAAAATGCTTATGTCGTAAAAAATCTTGAAAAAAAATCTCTCGCAGAAACAGGAGTCCAAAACTGTGATGTTGTGGTTGTGTGTATAGGCGGGCAGCTTGACACATCTATACTGACAACACTTAATTTGGTGTCACTTGGTGTTTCGTCGGTTATTGCAAAGGCTACAAGTATAGAGCATGGCGAAATACTTGAAAAGCTCGGTGCGGAAGTTGTTTATCCTGAACGTGATATGGCTGTCAGACTCGCTCATCGTCTTGAAGCATCAAGAATGCTTGACTTTGTCCAGCTCAGTGAAAAATTGAATATATCCAAGCTGATGATTCCCGATAAAATAATCGGAGAGAATGTCATGTCGGTTAATTTGAGAAAAGAATTCGGAGTGAACATCATAGCAATTGAAAACAGCGGTGTATTAATCGAGACTGTCAGCCCTGATTATGTTTTTCGTAAAGGGGATATTATGTTTATTTCCGGAAATAAAGACGGACTTAACCGTCTTTCCGAATGGTCGGAATCGGTTTGATGAAAAGGCGAAATATTATAAAGCATATTTTTCTGCTGTTTAAAGGCGTTATTGTGGGTTTTGGTGCAATCATGCCGGGGATCAGCGGAGGAACATTGTGCGTATCATTTGGAATGTATAAGCCTCTCCTTAATGTTATGTCTCATCCCAAAAATGCAATAAAGGAGGATGGAGTTAAGCTTCTTCTCTTTATCGTGGGTGCGGGAGTTGGATTTATTGGGCTGGCAGGTCTTGCGGGTTGGCTTTTGGCTCTAAACAGCGCAGTTGTTACATTTGTATTTATCGGATTTGTTCTTGGAACAATGCCCGAATTGTGGAGTACGGCAGGCGAAAAGGGAAGAAATTTATTTTCCTATATTTTTCTGTCAGTGGGATTTGTACTGTTGCTTTGCGTACTTATTCTGCTCCGTTTTTCTGTTGGTATTTCAATTTCTCCCGGAATTGGCAGTTTTTTCTTCTGCGGTATAATGTGGGGGATGAGCTTTGTGGTGCCGGGACTTAGTTCATCAACATTGATTATGTTTTTCGGACTTTATCAGCCGATGCTTGAGGGAATATCTTCGTTCTCGCTTTCTGTCATATTGCCCCTTGCCGCAGGAGTGGTATCATGCTTGTTTTTTGGTTCGCGAGCGATAAATGCTATCTATCAAAAATGGTATTCTCAAATTTCTCATGCAATAATAGGAATTGTTGCGGCGAGCATGGTTATGGTAATACCTTTTGATACACTTGATTCTGCATGTGGTATTTTGACAGGTGTACTATGCATTTTGGCGGGTGCAGTTGCTTCATTTTTTATCGGAAAGCTGTGTGCAAAGCTAACGCAGTCGTGAAATTTGATGTTGTATTGCGGTGAAAAACCAAAAAGGAACTTTGAATATGACAAATGAAAATATAACAGTTACTGAGA
>JAZODB010000074.1:0-1536 GCA_045596785.1 Eubacteriales bacterium | reverse complement strand
CAAGTGCGGGAACATCTTTCTCTGATACGTCGGATTTTGACGTAAGCTCGCTGAGTCCGCTTTTTTCGAGCACTTCCGTTATGACTGTGTGCACAAATAAGTCGGGATAACGTCGTATGGGGGATGTGAAGTGGCAGTAGGTATCCGCACTCAGACCGAAGTGCGGCGCACATACTGACTGATATTTCGCTTTCATCATACTGCGCAGAAGGACTGACGAAACAATAGAGCTTATTCCGCGCGCTTCTGCGTCATCAAGAATTTCTCCGAGCTTTTCCGTGAGGTGAGTGGGTGAGATGTCCGATATATCTCCGTCGGCTGAGAGAATACCTCGCGTGTCTATGCCGAGATTATGAATGAAAACAGCGAAGGCTTTGATTTTTTCGCGGTCGGGCTTTTCGTGTGTTCGGTAGAGACAGGGAAGGCTGCGAGATTTCAAAACCTCGGCTACGCCCATGTTTGCCTGAAGCATGAACTGCTCTATCAGCTTTTCCGCATCACCGCGCTCACGGCGCACTATGTCTACGGGTGCGCCGCTTTCGTCGAGTATAATTATCGCTTCGCTGTCGTCAAGCTCAAGCGTACCGCGCAGTGCGCTGTTCTTTGATAAAATCCCGTAAAGCTCATGCATGTCGTTTAGCACCGGCATGACTGTTTTGTATTTTTCGAAAAATTCGCTGTTTTCTCCATCTTCAAAAAGTGAGTTGACTTCACTGTATACGCCTCTGACGGAGCTTTTGATAATTGATTTGAAAATCCTCGTGCCAATGCGTTGTCCGCTTTTGTCGAGAGAGATTTCGGCTGACAGCGTATATTTATCCTCCCCGAAGTTCAGCGAGCACGCGCCGTTTGAGAGGGTTTCGGGAAGCATCGGAACGACCTTATCGGTGAAGTACAAGCTTGTGCCGCGAAGCACGGCTTCCTCCTCGGTCGGTGTTCCCTGTCGTACATAGTGCGACACATCGGCAATGTGAACTCCGAGTGTCCAACCTGATTCAGTTTTTTCGAGCGATATTGCATCGTCAAGGTCTTTGGCATCCGCTCCGTCTATTGTAAATATGATTTTATTCCGCAAATCTGTGCGAGTGTGCGGGGAGATTTCCTCAAGTGAGGACATCTTTGCGTGACTGAGTACATTGTCGGGAAATTCCGTGCGAATTCCCGAGGAATAGAGAATCGCCGAGTAATTCGCATTACGGCTTATGCTGCTTCCGAACACGGTGGAGATTCTGCCCATTGTGTCGAAGTACGGCATGTCGTGCGGACCGCGAACCGTTATAGAGCGAGTTCTTGTGAATTTTTGCTCACCTGACGGAACCACCTCTACCTTGTAGTTATCGCCCGCGCCCGACACATCGGCATCTTTAGGCGGCACGTAGATTATCACATTGTATTTTTTTTGGTCGGGGATTACGTATGCGTATCCGTTCATTATTCTGAGAGTTCCGATGATTGAGTCGGCGGAATATTCGACGGAAGTGACCTCTCCCTCGTATTTGCGCTCCGAGCCGATAAGTCGGATCGTAGCCATGTCGT
>JAZODB010000073.1:0-7542 GCA_045596785.1 Eubacteriales bacterium | reverse complement strand
CATCGTCACATCCGTACTCGCTGTTGGGGATGCAGAAACCGAAGCCGCGTCCGCTGTATGAAAATACTCCCTTTGCGGTGAACTCTCCGTGAGCGGCACGAGAACGGATGTGACGGGATTTTTTCGCACCGTGAGCCTTGCCCATATTTCTTTTGATTTGTTTTTCTTTTTTTGATTTACTTCTTTTTACGGACAAAATGTTACTCCTAATCTTGTTTGTGACTTTTATAGTATTGCCGAAACGGAGGAAAAAAAACAATATGCGACAAAAAAGCGGAACTATAAATAGCCCCGCCGTTTTGTTCATGATTTGCAGACCGATGTATCTGTCAAGCCGAAATTTTCGTGTTATGTCCGATTATTGAATCAAGTAAGATACAAGAACGAGAATTACGAACACGATCGCCACGATTGTTGTGAGCGTTGAAAGCTTCTTGTTGATTGTAGAAGCCTTTGACTTGCCGAAAAAGGTTTCTGCGCCGCCCGCGATTGCACCGGAAAGATTGTGGCTCTTGCCGTCCTGCATAAGAACTGCAACAATGAGAAAGACTGCGGCTATTATCAGAATTATGCCGATAGCTATTTGCATGACCTTGCCTCCGTATAAACGTATTAAAACCGACATTGTGTCGGTAAAAACAACTTAGCTTATCTATTTTATCACAACGGGAGGATAAATGCAATACCTAAGATAAAGAAATTTGTGATTTTTTCGGAAAAAGTCTTTTTAATTTGTAAGCACTGCCATTCCAACTGTGCCTATAACGATGAGGGCAAGTCCTGCGGCGCTTTTTTTGGATAATTTTTCTCCGAACACAAGCCGTGAAAACAGTATAGCCACAAGTATTGACAGCTTGTCTATTGATACCACAACTCCCGCATCGCCGATTGAAAGCGCTCTGAAATAGCAGAGCCACGAGGCGCCCGTTGCGATTCCCGAGAGAAACAAAAACAAAAGCTCACTGCGCGGTACTTCACGTATAAGGTTGGTTTTTCGACTTAGCGGGAGCATCAGCCATGCCATTACGAATACGACGCAGGTGCGTACAGCAGTTCCGAAATCGGAATTTATACCGTCGGTTCCGATTTTCGCAAGCACAGACGTCAGCGCCGCGAATATGGCTGAAAGAAACGCATAGAATATTGCCGAGCGCTTTCCGTCGGTTGTGTTCTGTTTTATTTCAATCATCATAAGTGTTCCGAGAAGAATCAGTGCCGCGCCGACAAGACGCACCAAAAGGTTGTCGTATTCCCCAAAAACGATAATTGCGAGAAGTATGGTCAGTACCTGCGATGACTTATCTATCGGAACGACAGTATTTATGTTGCCGATTGACAGTGCATGAAAATAACAAAGCCATGACGCACCTGTTGCCAATCCTGACAGAATCAGGAAAACGAGCTGTTTCATTCCGATTTCCGTGATCTTTGCTTCGGGATTTATTATGACCATAAGCCACGAAAAAACGAGAACCACAGATGTCCTTATGGCAGTGGCTACGGTTGAATCGGTTTTTTTGATTCCGCACTTGGCAAGTATGGATACTACGCCTCCGAACAGTGCAGAGCCTGCCGCGTAAACAATCCACATAAATCCTCCTTTGTTTTTTTGAAAAATTAACGGTTTACAAGGAGCTGTGTCGAGATAATTATTGATTTAACTTTATTTATGTGAATAGATTATACATTAAAACGGATATTTATGTCAATAATATATGAGAAAACATAAAGCGGACATCCTCATCGGAGCTTCGCTTAACATTATCGGAGGTTATTATGCCCGAAATTTGGAGAAAAAATTATACGGAATATCCAACTCTCGACAGGGATATAAAATGCGGTGCGGCAGTAGTGGGAGGAGGACTTACGGGTGCACTTCTTGCATACATGCTTGCAGAGCGCGGAATCGACACGGTTCTTTTTGAGTCTGGTAGAATTGCATTGGGAAAAACAGGGCGCAGCACCGCAAAAGTTACAGTTGCTCATAAAATGATATACACGGAGCTTGCAGAGAAAATGTCTCCTGCGGTATCACGCAAATATGCGGCGGCCAATCTTGCGGGAATGAAGCGTCTTTCCGAGCTTATTCCTCCCGAAAACAAGCGCGACATGTATCTGTACGCGTTGTACGGTGAGCGGAGAATCCGAAAAGAATTTATGCACATGCGTGAAAACGGAATCGACTGCGAATATGTGGAGGGTAGTGATTGTCCTCTGCCGTTTGAAACCGCGGGCGCGGTAAAGCTTCCTGAGCAATATGCAATAGATCCCGTTATTCTTGTCGAAAGTCTTTGCCGCGAGGGGCATTTTAAGGTATACGAAAACTCTCCCGCAGAGAGGATAGAGATGCATGGCTTCGATTGCCTCGGACACAGAGTGCGTTCTGATTTTGTGGCGGTATGCACAAATTATCCCGTGCACGTGCCATCCTCCGGTGCGCCGCTTAAGCTTTGCAGAAAAGCCTCTGCCGCAGTAGTGATGGAGTCGGATGACGGATTCCCGATGGCAGATATTATAGCTTTCGGGGCAGACGGCGGATACGGATACAGATACGCTGACGGAAATTCAAACAGGCTGATTGTAAGCGGCGAAACAGGAAGAATATTACCGCCGAACGCGGAAGAGCGGCTTTCCTCGGCAGTGCGGAAATTTGCTCCGAATGCGCGTATTTTTGAAACATGGGTCAACAATGATACGTACACTCACGATGGCATCCCATATGCGGGGCGTTTGAAAAGCGGAATTTTCACAGCGTGCGGATATTCTGCATGGGGAATGACAAATTCGGCGTCGGCTGCCGTTATTCTCGAAAATCAAATTTGCGGTCGTAATTTGTGGTATGACGATATTTTCTCGCCGAGCAGAAACTTTATGACGGGCGGAAGCGGAGAATTTTCGGAGTATATTTCAACTGCTGTCGGGGGAATGATGAAGAATATTTCGACACCGCCCGATAAATATGCCGCAGAGGTGCACGAGGGGGAAGCGGCGGTTGTGAACTGTCGAGGGAAACGGGTAGGTGCATACCGGGATGACGACGGAGTTGTACACCTTGTAAGTTTGAAGTGTCCGCATCTCGGGTGCTCTCTTGAGTGGAATCCCGTGGAGAAAACATGGGACTGTCCGTGCCACGGCTCTCGTTTTTCTTATACGGGAACATGCATCTCAAATCCTGCCGAGCATGGCATTGCAATTGACTGAAATACACTCTCGGTAACATTCGGCGTTTTCAAATTAAATTTATGGAAGTGTGCAAAAACAGCCGTATCGGAATTATCCGACACGGCTGTGACTTTCGAATTGGATGAAAGCTTGAATTTACTTCGCGTAGTCGATTGTACGACTTTCGCGAATAATGTGTACCTTTATCTGCCCGGGATATTCAAGCTCATTTTCAATCTTTTTAACTATGTCGCGGGCAATAATTGTCATCTGGTCATCATCAACGATATCCGGTTTGACCATTATTCTGAGTTCGCGTCCCGCCTGAATTGCGAAGGATTTTTCAACTCCGTCAAATTCGTTTGCGATTTCTTCAAGCTTTGTGAGTCTCTTGATGTAGTTTTCGAGGTTTTCTCTTCGTGCTCCGGGTCGTGCAGCGGAAATAGCATCGGCTGCCTGAATTATCAGCGCGGTTATGCCTTGCGCTTCAACATCACCGTGATGTGCCTCAATTGCGTTAATGACTTCTTTTGATTCCTTGTATTTTCTTGCAACCTCAACTCCGAGCTGTACATGCGAGCCTTCGACTTCCTGAGTGAGTGATTTTCCTATGTCATGCAGGAGTCCGGCTCTCTTTGCGACAGTGCTGTCGACTCCGAGCTCGTCCGCGATTATGCCTGCGATGAGAGCAACCTCAACGGAATGTGCGAGAACATTCTGGCCGTAGCTCGTTCTGTATTTGAGTCGTCCGAGCAGCTTAATCATTTCGGGGTTGATTCCGTGGATACCCGTGTCAAATGTTGCGCGCTCTCCGGCTTGCTTGATAGCGGTGTCAACCTCGCGGCGCGCTTTTTCTACGGTTTCCTCAATTCGTGTCGGGTGAATACGTCCATCGGAAACGAGCTTTTCGAGAGCAAGTCTTGCGATCTCACGACGGACGGGATCGAAGCTTGAGATAGTGATTGCCTCCGGGGTATCGTCTATTATAAGGTCAACTCCGGTGAGAGTTTCGATTGTGCGTATGTTTCTGCCCTCGCGTCCTATGATACGACCTTTCATCTCTTCTCCGGGTAACGGAACAGCTGATACCGTTATTTCAGAAACATGGTCTGCGGCGTAACGCTGGATTGCGAGTGCAATGATTTCGCGGGCTTTTTCATCTGCATCTTCTTTGAACTGAGCTTCAAGCTCGATTATTTTTTCTGCTTGCTCGTGCTTTATTTCGGTTTCAAGACGCGCGATTAACGTTGTGGTTGCCTCTT
Source organism: Eubacteriales bacterium (assembly GCA_045596785.1). Classification (GTDB taxonomy): domain Bacteria; phylum Bacillota; class Clostridia; order Oscillospirales; family CAG-272; genus UMGS1696. Next base: position 3,118 of record JAZODB010000073.1, on the reverse strand, counting down.
CCGCGGTCATTCCGGCAACACGCTGGAGAGTTTCGTATTCCTCCTGCTTAAGTTTTTCGATTTGTTCGTTGAGCTCTGTGGTTTCCTTGAGCTTCTTTGTTAGGTTTTCGTCTTTCTTTTCGAGGGCATCGGTTTTCTTATCGAGCAGTTCTTCTTTTGAGGCTACACGGCGCTCCTGACGCGAAAGCTCACTTCTGCGCTCTTTGAGTTCGATTTCAAATTCGTTCTTTGTTTTGAGAATTTCTTCTTTTGCTTCGAGTAATGCTTCTTTTTTCTTGGTTTCCGCTGATTTTATACCATCTTCAAGTATCTTTCTTGCCTGAACTTCCGCGGAGCCGATTTCAGCTTCGGCAACTTTTTTTCGATATACTACACCGAAAAAGAATCCGGAAGCAAGACAGATGCCACCTGATATTATAGCTGCAATAATGGGATCCATATCGCACCTCCCTTTGTTTTTTTTGAGATTTTTTTGCATTTTAAATTCCTTGAGTGCCTACTGTTTCATAGTCATTTTTTAAACAGCATGAGATAATATGCCTATATTAAGCCGTATCGGCAAGATATCATAAACATACTACCTATTATTATAACTCTGCGGTCGGATAAAGTCAAGTGAATTTTTTATTACAAAGGGGCTATGATATAAAAAATATGTGTGAAATGATTAAAAAACAAACAAAATTATATTATTGATTTGTGTTAAGGAGCACGACTTGTGTAGTTTATCGTGAAAATGCGCCGAAAAGCTTAATGTTGTTAAGTACGATAATCAGCAGTCCGACTATTGTTAAGCGAATATCGGGAATATAATAATCACCACAACGAATATAGTTCAGTTCCTGCATTATATGTGCCTCCAATAATAGTATCAAACATTCGATTTGGATAGAAAAAGGCGATACTTGGTTGTGAAAACCAAGTATCGCCAATTTTTCTTGTCGCACTCCTGTACGGCAGCTAACCTATGTCAGTAATGTTTCATACTGTCTTATTGGAAACTACCGCTTTAGAGGCACTTTTTTTGGAGTGTATCGGAGAGAAAAAATGATTTTCAAACAGTCATCTTCTGCTTCTTCGGTAGTCCGAGGAACGACGAAGCTTTTTTTCGCGCCAACCTGCTTTTATTATTACGCACAGGACAGAGAGCACGATTATCGAGACGGCAGTGGCACGGAAAAATCTTCCTTCGGAAAAATTTTTGATGCTGGAAAGAAAATACAAAAATTCACTGCGTGCGACTCCGGTTGTGGTGATAAGTGGGCAGCTGCCGAGTATTTCGTCGCCGAGGAGTGCTGTGATTGTGCCTACTTTGCTTCCGGCTTCAACGGGAGCGTCAAGCGAATCGGCGTATGTGTTGTAGCTGTAACGTATGTCTGTTTTTGGATTTACAGATACGGGCAGATATACCGATATGTCATTCATTGGGGTAAGAGTTACATGGTCGAGCGCGGAGGACAGCTTAACTTCGATTTCGCATATCATTTGCTTTGAGGATAGTACTGTTGTGTATCCATAGGAGGCGAATGCCCAGTCGAACATGTTCTTCACGTTTATGTAATTATACAAAACTCCGTCAACGCTTTCTGCTCCGAGTACAAGAGCAAGGTAGGTAAGCCCTGCTTCCGCATCCTCCGCTATTCCGCAGAGTGCGTACCCTCCCTGAGTTGTGGCACCGGCATTTATTCCGAGCGCGCGGCTGTAATAGTAGTCTACGCTGTAATACTTTGAAATCATGCAGTTGCGGTTGTAGATGTTACGGTAATCACTTGTGTTTGTGGCTTCCATAACGTATTTTGGAGTTGATGTCATTTCTATGAATTTCGGTATTTCATAGGCGTACTTCGCAATAGTTGCCGTATCCTTGGCGGTTGTTATCATTGCATCGTTGTGCATCCCCGTAGGATTGGTGTAGTAGGTACTGTATGCGCCTATCCACGCCGCTTTTTCGTTCATAAGCTCCACGAATTTTTCCGTACTTCCAGCCGCGCCGTGTGCAAGAATTATTGCGGCATCGTTCGCGGAATTTACGAGCATACAGTAAAGCATCTGCTCATATGTGACAATTTCTCCTTCGGAAAAACCGATGCGGTTTCCCGATACCTCATCGAGCATGTCTCTTGTGACCGTGATTTTTGTGTCAAGGCTATCTCCGAACATGTCGAAAATCACAATTGCCGTCATGATTTTTACGGTAGACGCCGGATATACTCTCTCGTTTGAGTTGTACTCAAAAAGAACGCGGTCATTTTCGAAGTTATACAGATATGCAGCTGCCGCGTTTTCTATCGCCGGAGCTTCCGGCATCTCGTTTGCCGCCGATACAAGAGTCGCGGCGGTGCTTAAAATGAGCGACGCTGCGGCAATCGCGAATATTATTCTAAATTTGAATTTTTTCATTTTCATACTCATTTCATCAGTCCGCAGTCCGCGAGACTTTTTCTTGCGGCATTTTCATCTTTGGCGATTTGCGCCGATAACTCTGCGAGAGAATTGAATTTTCGCTCGCACCTTAACATTTCGACAAAAGATACGCGGAGATTTTTTCCGTAGAGCTCACCTGTGTAATCTAAAATATATGTTTCAAGATTTATGTCCGCCATATTGCAGTTTACCGTTGGACGTGAGCCGATATTGCATACTCCGCCTTTTACGGTAACTGTTCCGTTTTCCGAAAATTCCGCAATACAGCTGTAAACTCCGCAAGGAGGGATGAGCTTTTCGGCGGGGAAGCGTTGGTTTGCGGTCGGACGTCCGATTTTGCGCCCGATTTGCTGTCCGTTTGTTACATCTGCCGTTATGGAGTACGGATGACCGAGAATTGCGGCGGCACCTCGCATGTCGCCCATGCTCAGTTTTTTGCGTACCTCTGATGACGATACAAGAAGTCCGTCTGCCTCTACCGGAGGAACAATCGCACATCCGACACCGTGCTTCTCGGCATATGAACACATGTCATCGGCGCTTGAGGATGCATTTGCACCGAATCGAAAGTTGAAGCCGCACACAACGTAATACGGCTTGTATTTCATATAAATTTTTTCGCGGAAGAAATCTTCTCCGCTCATGCCGCGCACATTTTCGAAATCCTCGAATACTACATAATCTGCACCGCATT
>JAZODB010000072.1:0-2935 GCA_045596785.1 Eubacteriales bacterium | reverse complement strand
AGATGAAAGGACTGCAAAACCAATGATATACGATGTAGTGATTATCGGTGCAGGATGTACGGGGGTAATGACGGCTCGCCTTCTTTCCACCACAAACTGCAAAACCGCTGTTGTCGAGGCAGCATGTGATGTCGCTATGGGTGCTACATGCGCAAATTCCGCCATTGTTCACGCCGGATACGACGCAAAATCGGGAACTCTTAAAGCAAAACTCAATGTACGCGGAAATCGTCTTATGAAACAGCTCGCAAACCAGCTTGGAGCCGAGCTGAAAAATGTAGGCTCTCATGTTGTCGGATTCGGAGAAGAGGATGAGAAAATCCTTCGCGAGCTGTATGACCGCGGAATATCAAACGGTGTTTCCGACATGAAAATTATCGGTGCCGATGAGCTTCGCAGTATGGAGCCGAACATATCTTCAGATGCATCAATATCCCTTTTCGCCCCCACAGCCGCCATCACATGCCCATACGGAATAACGATAGCAGCTGCCGAAAATGCGGCGACAAACGGAGTTGATTTTTATTTTAACTTCAAAGTGACAGGTGCTTCCGAAGCAGGAGGAATCCACTATATATCAAACGGAACAGATACCGTAGCTGCACGCTATGTTGTAAACTGTGCCGGTGTCAATTCGGCAAAAATTGCGGAAGTTCTCGGTGAAAACGACTTCCCGATAAGCATTACTCCCCGCCGAGGCGAATATATTATTCTCGATAAGACATGCGGAAATACCGCAAACTCAACACTTTTTGTGTGTCCTACCGCACGAGGAAAGGGTATCCTCGTAAGTCCTACCGTACACGGTAACATTATAGTGGGACCTAATGCATACGCGATAGATGATGGAGATGACAAAATAACAACCCCCGAAGGACTTGCGGAAATCTCCGAGGGTGCAAAACGCCTGATACCCTCAATCAATCTTCGCATGGCTATAACCTCATTCTCCGGAGTGCGTGCCACACCCAATATATACGATTTTTATCTGAAAAATTCAGAACAGCTTCGCGGAGTAGTCCATGCAGTAGGTGTGGAATCTCCCGGATTTGCCTCTTCCCCCGCAACAGCCGAGTATATCGTTGAGCTTCTCCGTGATGCCGGACTTAAGCTTACAGAACGTGAGGACTATATACCGACAAGACGCCGCGACGGAAATCATAAGCAATTCAATCGCATGACGGTCGAGGAAAAAGCTGAAGCGTGCCGCAGAAATCCCGCTTACGGGAAAATAATCTGCCGCTGTGAAACCGTTACGGAAGGAGAGCTCATAGACGCAATGGAATCTCCGATTCCTGCCGTCACTGTTGACATGCTTAAAAAACGCACGAGAGCGGGCATGGGCAGATGTCAAGGCGGATTCTGCTCTCCGAGAGCGGCACTTCTCATCGCCGAGCACGAAAAAGTATCCTTAAGCGAAGTGACAAAGCATGGCGGAAAGTCGTGGCTTGTGGATAAAAGAAACGAGGTGGATTAAAATACACAAAAAACTGATTGTAATAGGTGCGGGTCCTACGGGTCTTTCCGCGGCATATGCCGCGGCACAGAGCGGCATACCGTCGGAGGATATTCTTATACTCGAAAGAGACAGTCAGCCCGGCGGTATTCTCGAACAGTGCATACACGCAGGCTTCGGGCTTCACCGATTCGGAGAAGAACTGACAGGCCCCGAATATGCAGGAAGATACATTGATATGGTGCGCGATTCGGGAATAAAAATTATGACCGACTGCATGGTTCTATCTCTTACAAACGATCGAAAAATAACATTCGTATCTCCCGAACTTGGTTACACTGAAGCTTCCGCAGATGCAGTAATTCTCGCTATGGGTTGTCGTGAAAGAACTCGCGGCGCACTTAACATTCCGGGAACACGCCCCGCCGGAGTATACACCGCGGGATGTGCACAGAGATACATAAATATTGAGGGATTTATGCCCGGACATCGCGTCGTAATCCTCGGTTCAGGCGACATCGGGCTTATTATGGCACGCCGCATGACGCTTGAAGGCGCAAAAGTACTTGCCGTATGTGAAATCATGCCGTATTCCGGCGGACTTGCCCGAAATATTGTTCAGTGTCTCGACGATTTCGACATTCCGCTTAAGCTCTCTCACACAGTAGTCGAAATACACGGTCGAGACAGGGTGGAGGGCGTAACCATCGCCGCGGTTGACGAAAAAAACGGAAGACTTCCCATCCCCGGAACAGAGGAATATATCGAATGTGATACGCTCCTACTGTCCGTCGGATTGATTCCCGAAAATGAGCTGACGCGCGGTGCCGAAATCTCGCTCGATCGCATGACAAACGGTGCTTCCGTCAATCAGTTCCGAGAAACATCTGCCCGAGGAATTTTCGCATGCGGCAATGTTCTGCACGTACATGATCTCGTAGATTATGTTTCGGAGGAATCTGAAATTGCAGGACGCGCCGCGGCTGCTGAAATTTTCGGAAACTCACCCGAAACAAAAAAATCAATTGAAGTAAAAACAGGCTTCGGAGTTCGTTATACAGTCCCCGAAAGAATTGATATCACCGATTCACCCGAGGCTGTTCGTGTATTCTTCCGAGTAAGCGATGTATACAAAAAAGTCAAGCTGATAATAGAGTCCGAATCGGGCAAAATTCTTGTAAACAAAGCAAAAAGTGCAGTCGCTCCCGGTGAAATGGAATCCCTTGAAATACCATCCGATGCGCTTGCGGATATGCTTGGTTCGAAAGACAGATATATCACGGTATATCTCAAAGAGATAGGAGGTAGCGAAAAATGACCGAAAAACAACTAACCTGCGTCGTTTGCCCTGCGGGATGCAAGGTCACTGCCACCATCGATGACGACGGAAATGTAATAAGTGTCACGGGAAACGCTTGCCTTCGCGGGAAAAAATATGCGGAAAGCGAAATAACACGTCCTGTCCGCACACTGACATCT
>JAZODB010000071.1:0-5889 GCA_045596785.1 Eubacteriales bacterium | reverse complement strand
GGATCGTTCTTTTCCTCTTCGGCATGGAAACGCACGTTTTCGATAAGCATAACATCACCGTCATTCAGAGCAGCAGCTTTAGCCTGAGCGTCATCGCCGACAACATCAGCGGCAAGCGGAACCTCAACACCGAGACGTTCGGAAAGCCTCTTAGCAACGGGAGCGAGAGAATACTTCATATTAAACTCTCCCTTCGGTCTTCCGAGATGAGAGCAGAGAATAGTTTTTGCGCCATGTTCCATAAGATATTTGATTGTGGGAAGAGCACCTGTAATACGGTTCTCATCTGTAATTACGCCATCTTTAAGCGGCACATTGAAATCGCATCTTACGAGAACTTTTTTGCCGCGCACATCAATATCTTCTACGGATTTTTTGTTGTAAGTCATATTTACCTCTTATATTTTTATTTAAATTACCGGATGTTCTTAATATACCACATTTTTCCGATTTTATCAACAGTTTTTTAAAAAAATGTACCTAACACAAAAAATTTAACATCTAATCAACAAATTAACATATAATATCGACCGCAAAATAAATATACGGATAGCGTTGACATATGACGAATGTTTTGATAAAATTATAGAAAACGGAACGGAATATTTTGCCATGATAAATGAATCTTTGCTGATACAACCTACGGACAGCAATTACAGAATAAATGTCATTGTAAAAAACGAAACAGTATCGACAAATCTCGATGCACGTGAACTTATAAAAAAGGGTCTGTATCATCCGACCCTGATTATCGCAGAGTCACAAACAGGGGGGCGCGGAAGGCAGGGCAAAAGCTTTATATCCCCGAAAGGCGGGCTTTACTTCTCGCTTTGCCTCAATGTCGGAAAAGCAATCGAGACTGTAATGGGAGTCACCTCTTGTGCGGCAGTTGCCGTGTGCCGTGCAATTGATAAAACAGTCGGTGTATCATGCGGAATAAAATGGGTAAACGATATCTATCTTGACGGAGGAAAGCTTTGCGGAATACTTGTCGAATCGGTAAATGATTACGAAAAAATGGTCACGGAGCACCTTATCATCGGAATCGGAGTAAACACAGGGTATGCTCCGACGGCAGACTGCAATTATAAAATATCCGCGCTGAACGGTATGGTTTCTCGCGAAGTATTGTGCACGGCAATCACAAAAGAACTGATTAAGGTAATTGATAATGACTTCAATTTCAAAAAATATTCCGAAGAATACCGACGCCGTTCAATAGTTCTCGGTCACGAAGTCGAGTTTAACGATAACGGTATGACCTGCTGCGGAATTGCTCACGAAATTACCGACAGCGGAGCTCTTTCGATAAAATGCGGAGAGCGGTTTATACTGCTCCAAAGCGGAGAAATCAGTCTGAGACTAAAATGACCGCTTGAAACGCATAAAATCTTATTCAAAAAAAACACAAATGCACAGCCCCTGCCGACGGAGGATATAAAATGTCACAATTTGTACTTAAGCTTATCGCAACAATTACAATGCTCATCGATCACACGGGAGTAGTTCTTTTCCCGCAGAACGAATTATTTCGGATTATCGGCAGGTTGGCGTTTCCTATATACTCCTACTGTATCGCCGAAGGATTCCGCTTCACACGAAACCGCCTTAAATATTTTCTCCGAATATTTATTTTGGGCGTTGTTTGCCAAGTAGTATATACCATAACCGAACGACAAATTTATCTCGGAATCCTGATAACATTTTCGATTTCGATTGTAATAATGTACCTTGCAGAATGCGTAAAAACAGCATTTGCAAACAAAAAAAGTCATATTTGCGTAATTGCCGAAAAAATAATGGGAACGGAGTTGAAAAACAGTTCGGACCGAGTCCTCTCATCAGCCATATTTCTCATATCCGTCAGCGGAGCGTTTCTTTTATGCATGTATGTTGATGTGGACTACGGATTTTTCGGAATTATGCTTCCTGTATTTACTAATATGTTTTCCGACAGAAAGCGCAGGCTGTTCATGTTCTCAGCCTCCCTTATCGCGTTGTGCATAGATGTTGTTTACGGCGGATTTACAGTACAGTTTTGGTCTCTCGCTGCAGTACCGATAATCGCCGCATACAACGGTAAGCTCGGCAAATACAAAATGAAATATTTCTTCTATATTTTTTATCCCGCACACCTTGTCATTTTGTACGGCATATCAATGATAATTTAAAGGCAGGTTCATATGGTAAAATATGTTCTTTTCGATCTTGACGGAACTCTGACCGATCCATCGCTAGGAATCACAAATTCAATAATATATGCGCTTGAAAAAATGGGGCTCGAAATCCCACCACGCGAAGAATTGTATCGTTTCATCGGTCCGCCGCTTATACCCGCATTCCAATCATTTCTCGGCATGACCGAAAAAGAAGCGAGAAATGCTCTTTCGCTATACCGTGAATATTTTGCCGAAATAGGATTATTCGAAAACAAGCCTTATCAAAAAATCGCGGAAGCCCTCTCAAAAATAAAGAAATCGGGCAAGCATCTCGCTGTTGCAACATCAAAGCCCGAAGAATTTGCTGCAAGAATATTAGAGCATTTTGAGCTTGACGGATATTTTGATATGATATGCGGTGCAACAATGGACGAGAGCAGAACGGAAAAAACCGATGTAATAAAATACACGCTTGAAGCTCTTCGGACATCTCCCGATGAATGTATTATGGTAGGAGACAGAAAACACGACATAAAAGGCGCCGAAGCAAACAACATGCGCTCTGTTGGGGTGCTTTGGGGATTCGGCTCTCGCGAAGAGCTTGAAAACGCAGGAGCGAATTTTATAGTATCGAATCCCGAAGACCTTGCAAATATTATCACCGATAATATTTATTCCATTTAAAACAAAAAAAGCGTTAACATCCATTTACCGAAACATCGGTAAATATACGGATTTCACGCTTTTTTTTGATAATTAAAGCAAAGACTGCCACCGTGGTCGTTTATTCTCATGCCTCAACTCGGACTGCATTGCCGAAAGGCATTTTATCGCTATATCAGAAGCGGAGACGAAAACAAAAATTCTCTCAAAGCCGCATATACCTTCACATACTCCTCACTGTCCTCAGGAAAAACCTCCCCATCCGAAAAGCATCCGAAATTAAATGCAGGTTTTCCGATTTCTCTCAAAAACCAGCTTATAAAGCCTTTTTCTTCAGCACATTGTTCATCAATCCTGCATCCGCTCATCCGTTCAAGAAGCCTTCCTATTGTTTTAGAGCGCGGAGCAGTACATCGCTCGGATTTATATTTTATTCCGCACTCCGAAGGACTCAACGAAAGAGCGAGATTTATTTTCCCGAGTACTCCGACAGATGCCATCTTAACATATCTGCATAAAGCATCGACCTCCGGCTCGCTTGCAACCCCGGAAGAACCTAACGAATCACTGTCCGAAAAAAAGCTTCTCTCCAAATCAACTCCGCGTGCGTTATATTTCCAATCGGAAAAATCCGTGCTTCCGTTTTTGTCTATCAGACGCTCTTCATTCGGAAACGCAGCGGCTCCTTCCCTGCGTAGTACATATCCGTCAGGATTTAACATGGGAATAACATGTATCGCCCTGTTCTCGTAAAGATACGGCATACTTACGCTGTACATTCTTTTTCCCGATTCCAAAAAATCAGCATAATCACCGATAAAACGAAGCAAAACCGCCGGTGATAATATATCCGCGGCATTAAAACCGCCGACATAAAGAACGCCGGGAGAGTTTTTTTTCTGCCCCAAAGTAATGACGGGAATAGAGCGTCCCATAATACTGCTCCCGATGCTCCCTAATTCAACGTAACGATACCTGAGACTTAAGGCATTTATGTAATCAACAAGCATACTGTACTCGGATGCTCTTTTATAATTTATTTTCGGTGTTTCAACTGCCGCGGAGGCGGCTCTTTTTCCTATCGATGTACTGCTTATCATCATTTTCTCCTATTTGATTTTTAATACAATATATGCAAAAAAATTTTATTTATACCTAATGTTCACAAAAATTATATGGATTTTTTCTCACTTAAATGCTATTCTTATAAAATCAATTATAATTGCATTTAAGGATATTAACATGCAGCAAGAAAAAAAACGTCTGTACACAACAACTGTCGTTCTCAGTGTAATGCTTATTATTGTCAGCCGAGCATCGGCATATCTCTGTTCGGTAAGTGCTACCGATATAGCATATCCGAAATTGGTTTATGACATTTTGTCTTATCTCACCGAAATCACATCATGTGCAAGGGTAGTGTTGGGATACGCGGCGATAACATACTGCGTGTACCGTTTCGGCAAAAGTGAAACTTATGCCTCTGTCGGAATTTCTGTCATTGCAGCACTTATAGATTACTTGGCAAGATTCGCGATAGATGCCGTGAACGGAGCTTTAAGCGGAATTGCGGCATTTTCGCTTATTTGGCTTTTCATTCAATTTCTGTACGAATCCGTATTCATTGCGCTTGCACTTCTCTCGGCAATTTTTATGAAGAAAAAAAGAGATGCCTCATCCACCTCAATTCAAGCTGCAAAATATTCGGAAACACGTGCGCTTTCGTTTTCCGCACTCCTTGTAATGCTCTCGAAAATTGCTCTTGAAGTTATTTATTTGTATGATTTTCTCACAACATACAGCAATATTACAAATACCGAAATCGCTTCAATTGTCGGTCAATTTTTGAGAATAGCGGTAATATACGGAGCGATAGCACTACTCTTCTGCGAAATATTCATCGGAATATTGTCGCACAATGTATCAAAAGAAAGAATTGCAAAATAATTTTGTCGGTTTAACTTGAAAAAATATATGAATTATGTTATCATAATTAAACAAATAAACTCAAAGGATAGTACAAATGAAAAAAGCAATTTCACTTATTATCGCATTACTCATGCTTGCTTTCACAGTATCGTGTTCGAAAGATAACAACCCGCTTACATATCGCTATGACTACGATCTCTCGGAATATATAGAGCTTGGCGAATACAAGGGACTGCCTGCCACGGGATACCGCTTTGAAATAACAGATGAAGATATTCAGAATCAGATATACGCCACCCTTTCTTATTATGCGGAAGCTGTAAATGTTGAGGACCGCGGGGCTAAACTCGGAGATACTGTTTATATAGACTACACCGGCACAATTGACGGAGAAAAATTCGACGGTGGAAGCGAAACGAACTGTGAACTGAACCTCGGCGGAGGTACTTTCATAGACGGCTTTGAGGAGGGCATAGTGGGTCTTCGAGTCGGTGAGTCTGTATCACTCGACTTGACATTCCCCTCTCCGTACAAGACAAATCCTGATTTATCGGGTATGGATGTTCATTTTGAAATAACAGTAAACAGAATCTTAGACCAAAAGCTCCCGGAATACACAGACGATTTCGCGCGTGCATATCTCGGTTTCGATTCAACAGAAGCTTTTGAAAACAATCTTCGTGAAAAACTTGCAAGTCACTATAAATCTATTTATTATAAATACGTTATAGAGCAAACATGGAATACCGTAATTGAAAGCACTGTGGTCAAAAAGTTCCCCGAAAAGGAGCTTAAAGAGTCATACGAGTCGTATATTTCCTCAGCCAAGGCCGTCGCGGAATATCAGAATATGAAATTCGCGGATTACCTCGGAGTGTACTATAAGATGAACGAGGATGAATTCTATAACTATGCGCAGGAGATGGCAGAAAAAAATACAAAAGAAGAAATGATTTGTTATGCAATTGCACGTGCTGAAAATGTGGCAATCTCAGACGAAGAATATAAAACACGCGCAACGGAATACGCTCTTGATGTGTATGAGCTTGATTCTCTTGAAGCATTCGAGAAAATTTATGACCGCGAAACCATACTCGAAATTCTATTATTTGATATCGCACATGAAAAAGTGGCAGAC
>JAZODB010000070.1:0-6125 GCA_045596785.1 Eubacteriales bacterium | reverse complement strand
CACAGAACGACATGGCTACGATCCGACTTCGGGCTGTGGGAACGGAAAAAACAGTAGACTTTGATTTGTTTAAATGTGCGGTTAAAAACGGAGACTGCTTTGTTTTGTGCTCGGACGGTCTGACAAATCACGTCGAACCATATGAAATATTGGATACTGTCAGAGGTATAGGTGGCTCCGGCAATATAGAATCGGCTTGTGAATCGCTTGTGAATAAAGCAAACGAAAGAGGGGGACTCGACAATATAACAGCTGTTATTTTGTCGATCTGATTAGCCGGAGTATGCATATGATGGAAATATACGAAAAATATGTCGGACTTGTGTTCGACAACCGATACCGAATCGAAAAAGTTATCGGTATCGGCGGTATGGCGATAGTTTTTAAAGCTACCGACATGCTTATGCGCCGAACGGTAGCAGTAAAGATACTCAAGGATGAAATTTCCGGTGACGAGCAGTCTGTAAAACGCTTTATCAATGAGTCTAAAGCGGTTGCAATGCTCTCTCATCAGAATATTGTAAATATATACGATGTTTCGGTCAGAGAAACTATCAAATACATCGTTATGGAGTTTGTAGAGGGCATAACTCTAAAGAACTATATGCAGCACAGAGAGGTGCTCAATCTCAGAGAGATAGTAAGCTATACAGCACAGATTCTCAGAGCACTTGACCACGCCCATAAAAAAGGAATTGTTCACAGAGACATAAAACCGCAGAATATTATGCTTTTGAAAAACGGTGTAATAAAAGTGATGGATTTCGGAATTGCAAAGCTACCTAATGCCGAGACTGTCACAATGACCGATAAAGCAATTGGAACGGTATATTACATCAGCCCCGAACAGGTGAGCGGACACGACGTGGATTCAAGAAGTGACTTGTATTCACTCGGCGCAATGATGTATGAAATGGCAACGGGACAGCTTCCGTTTATGGCTGAAACTCCTGTTTCCGTAGCTCATATGCATGTGAACGATGCACCGACATCCCCGCGAGAAATAAACCCTCATATTCCGATGGGGTTGGAGCAGATAATACTTCGAGCTATGGAAAAAGACTCCGAAGAAAGATATCAAAGTGCCGAGGAGATGCTTGGACACCTTCTCAAGCTTCGTGAAAATCCGAAAGTAATATTTAAAGATATAAAATCATCCAAAAATAAGCAAAAACAAAATAATGATGTGAAAAGGCATCATCGTTCCAGTCATTCGATGTTTCCCATTATCATGGGTGTGACGCTTGCGTTTTTGATTACTGCCGGGATATCCGGGTACTATATTTTTGACAGGCTGTTTTTGAACAGCTCTATGGATGCATATGAAAATATCGAGGTTGAAAATTTTATCGAAGCAACTTATACAGACGAGCTTGATGCATGGTTTAAAAAGAGCGAATATTATTCCGAGCCTATCTTAAACTATTCGTACAGTGATGAAGTGGAGAAGGGACGAATAATTTCGCAGGAGCCGCTTCCAAATGAAGTGCGGAAGATTTTGCCGGGAAAGCAAAAATGTGAGATGACGCTTAAAATAAGCCTCGGAACACGTACTATCGTTCTTGATGACTACACAGCTAACGATTACCGTATTGCCGAAGCAGAAATAAGACGGCTTGGGCTTAAAGTTGTGGTCGAAAATGTCGAGAACAGCATATACGAGATCGGATGTGTTATAAAAACAGAGCCGAGCGCAGGCACTGTTGTCAAAGATGATGACATTGTAACGATATATGTCAGCCGCGGTGCGGATTCCGTGAACACTATGGTTCCGAATTTTGTAGGACTAAGTGAAGCACAGGCTATGGCTAAAATTATTGAATATAATTTAGACATCGGAGAGGTTGAGTATATTAAGTCAAAAAGTATCGCAGGCTCTATTCTTGAGCAAAGTCTCCAAGCGTGGTATGAGGTTCCCATGTATTCTGCGGTCGATTTTAAAATAAGCGGAGGCGAATCGTATTCGGGAGATGGACGCACTCCTCCTACCGAGGAGGATATGATGCCTGAGACAGAGCCTGATACCGAAACTCATGAGCCCGACACCGAAGATCCTTTTGACTTTGAAGATACTGACGATACCGAGGAGACAGAATACGACGGGGTGACAAGTGATGACATTTTCAAGCCCGGCGGCTTTATGGATTGGGATGATTTCTTCGGAAGATAAAATAACCGTTGTATGTTTTTGCGGTTAAAGAGATAGAGGTAAATATTTGGACAGAGAAAAAGTGCATGGTATAATCACACGTGGAGTCGGGGGACTTTACGGAGTGAGGATTGTCGGGAAAGCAGATTGTGAAGTTCTGTGCCGTGCCCGAGGGATTTTCAGACAGGCTCAGATTTCTCCCACGGTTGGAGATGATGTTTTGATTTCACGGAATTTTTCCGAGGATGACTTTTCGGATGATGAAGTCAAAGCTATAAGGCGGGACAAGAAAGCAGGAGTAAATATTGACTTTGTGATTGAAGATATTCTTGAACGAAGTAATTTGCTGATACGTCCCCCTGTTGCGAATCTTGACTATCTTTTTACTGTTATTCCATGCGCTTCTCCCGAGCCTGACCTTTTGATTGCCGATAAGCTTACCGTAATTGCGGAAAATTATGGTATCGAAACTGTTATTGTCATAAATAAATCCGACCTCTCTCCCGAAAATGCCGAACAATATGCCGATATATACAGAACAGCCGGATACAGGGTATTTATTGTAAGCTGTACAAACCAAGACGGTATTGCACAGCTTCGCGAATACATAAGCTGTGCTGCGGGCGGAGCGAAAGGAAAAAAGCATATTTCCGGCGCATTCGCCGGTGTTTCGGGAGCCGGAAAATCTACACTTATGACAAAATTGTTTCCGAGTCTTAATTTGCAGACGGGTGATGTGAGTCGGAAAACAGAGCGCGGACGCCACACAACACGACATGTCGAGTTATATCCCATGAATTGTAACGGAAAGATTTTTTGGCTTGCCGATACTCCCGGATTTTCTATGCTTGATTTTACAAGATTTAATTTTTTTCCGTATGGTGAGCTTGCTTCAAGCTTCAGAGAATTTGGTGACTGCATCGGAAAATGTCGGTATACAAAATGTACACATTTGTGTGAAGATGGCTGCGAGGTTATAAAAAGGCTTAACAACGGAGAGATAAAACAATCCCGTCACGACAGTTATATGAAGATATTCGATGAGCAAAGGAGAGTTCCCGAATGGAAAAGACGCTGAATCGAGTAAAAACCGCGCTTGTTGTTACGGGCGGTTACTGCAATATTTCACTTGTGAGGAATACTTTGCCGGAAGATGCGGATTTGATTATTGCAGCGGACTCAGGATACAATACGGCAATGCTTCTCGGAGTAAAGCCGGATATTGTTATGGGAGATTTTGATTCATATAAAGGTAATTTTCCGTCAGATATGAAAATCCTCAAAGTCGCATGTGAGAAGGATGTTACCGATACCATGCTCGCCTGTGAATATGCCAAGGACAATGGGTGCCGATATATTACTATTGTCGGAGGCACAGGAGGAAGGATAGATCATTCGATTTCCAATGTTTTTTATTTGGAGGATTTGCGCAGACAGGGGATTAAGGTGAAATTGACTGATGGAGAAAACTCTGTGCAGGTCATAATTGACGAAAAGGTTTCTGTTCCCGATGACGGTGGCTATTTTTCCGTATTTGCTCTTGACAGATGTGTGGTTACGGAATCGGGGTGCAAATACCCTTTAGACAGAGCCACTCTTGTGAGACAAAGACCGTATGCAGTGAGCAACGAGACTGTATGCGATCACGCTGAAATAAGTGTTGAAGGTGTTGCACTTCTCGTGACGAGCAAACGATAACAAAAAGCATATGCTTAGCATACACTGTTAATGAAAACAGTCGGAGGTGTGTGATGAAAGTTGTTATTTGGAAAAGTCCTCGTTTTGTCAGACCGTTTTTAAAGCGTTTTTTCAAAATAAGCAAGTAAAAATAAAATAAGCCGCCATCCGCCATGAATATTTGCGGACGACGGCTTTTTCGTATATATTTAATCAAACGGGGCAGAATAAATACGGATACGGCTTTTCCGTATTTATTCTGAAATTGAAAAAACGGAGCTAATATGAATACAAAAGAAACTACAAACGAGCTTCTTTGCGAAATGTACCGCAATGTGACAATGGGAAGTGAGAATCTGGCATCCGTTGTGCCGATGATAAGGGACAAATTTCTTATGACGAACGTAACTGCACAGCTTGAGAAATACGCTGAGTTTACAAACAAAACGGAGGATGTATTATCTTCACATTCTTTGAAACCCAAAAAGGCTTCCGCAATGAAAAAAGCTATGGCGCGCGGAGGCATTATGCTTAATACGTTATTCGATTCCTCCGACTCTCATATAGCCGAAATGATTGAACGAGGCACTCGAATGGGTGTAAATCAGCTTGAACAAAAAATGATAGATTTGGAGTCGAGAGGCTGTGATGACGAAACACTCAGTCTTTGCCGAGATATTATTTCTTTTGAGAGAACGGAATCGGACAGAATTAAAGATTACATGTAAAGCGGAGAGATTTTTCACAAAAGCGGGAAGTCACTCCGCTTTTGTTTAGATGTACCCTATATTTGCCGAATTTTCAGAAAAAAAAGCGCACTATTTTTATATCTCAGTGAAAAAAATTTTCGTCAAAACGTAAATTTTCCGAAAAAGCTCCCGAAAGAAACAAACATATGTTGATTTTATCATTTTTTTGTTATATAATATATAGGTGGGCAAAATAATCACCAAACAGAGTTATAACAGAGTAAAGGAGTAATAAACATGAGCATTGAATACACACGCGAAGTTGAAGAAATGTGTGTCGTTGCAAAAGGTCCTCACCACGGTCCTGCTCCGATTCCGGAAGAAGGTCAGTGGGTAAAGGCTTACGAAATCAAAGATATTTCTGCATTTACACACGGTGTGGGCTGGTGTGCACCTCAGCAGGGAGCATGCAAATTGTCCCTTAACGTAAAGAACGGTGTAATTGAGGAGGCACTTGTTGAGACTATCGGATGTTCCGGTATGACTCACTCCGCTGCTATGGCTGCGGAAATACTCCCCGGAAAAACAATTCTTGAGGCTCTTAATACAGACCTTGTATGTGACGCTATCAATACCGCTATGAGAGAGCTGTTCCTTCAGATTGTATATGGACGTTCACAGTCCGCGTTCTCTGAGGGCGGTCTTAATGTCGGCGCAGGTCTTGAGGACCTTGGTAAGGGTACTCGCTCCCAGGTTGGTACAATGTACGGTACGAAAGCAAAGGGCGTTCGTTACCTCGAAATGGCAGAGGGCTATGTAACACGTATGGCTCTTGACGAAAACGATGAAGTTATCGGTTATGAGTTCGTATCTCTCGGAAAAATGACCGATTTCATTAAAAAGGGTATAGAACCCGGTGAAGCTTATCAAAAAGCTATGGGTACATACGGAAGATTTGACGGCGCGGCGAAGTATATCGATCCGCGTAAGCAGTAATTTAAGGAGGAATAGAAATGGCATTATTTGAAAGCTATGAAAGACGTGTTGACAAGATAATGGGTGTTCTTGCCGAATACGGTATCTCCTCAATTGAAGAGTGCAAGGAAATTACACTTGCCAAAGGTATTGACTGCGACAAAATCGTTCGTGAAACACAGCCTATCTGCTTTGAAAACGCTGTATGGGCATATACGGTAGGCGCCGCTATCGCCGTAAAAAAAGGCTGCGTAAAAGCTGCCGATGCCGCTGCCGCTATCGGTATCGGACTTCAGTCATTCTGTATCCCCGGCTCCGTTGCCGAAAACCGTAAGGTTGGTCTCGGTCACGGAAATCTCGGCTCCATGCTTCTTTCTGAAGAAACCGAATGTTTTTGCTTCCTTGCAGGTCACGAATCTTTTGCGGCTGCTGAGGGTGCTATCAAAATCGCACTCAACGCAAACAAAGTAAGAGTTAAACCTCTTCGTGTTATTCTTAACGGTCTTGGCAAGGATGCTGCTTTCATTATTTCCAGAATCAACGGATTTACATATGTTAAGACCGAATTTGACCCTTATACAGAAGAAGTGAAAATTGTTGAGGAAAAGGCATATTCAAACGGTCCGAGAGCTGAT
>JAZODB010000069.1:0-4178 GCA_045596785.1 Eubacteriales bacterium | reverse complement strand
TGTCTTCCTAAGACCGCTTGGCCTCCGACTTATTCTCAAAATTCAGAAGATTTCGGAAAAACTCCTTATGCGGGAAAGTGTATGTACTTTGACAGTTTTTCAATGGAGTATTTTTCCGATTTGACAGTCGACGCATGCATGTCATTAAACAGACTGCTCGTACTTAAACACGAAACAATACGTCCTAAAGTCGATTTTTCGGCAGCAAAAGAAGAACGAGATAAAATATTCGAAGAATGGAATCAAAACGCTGCAACGGAAATCAAAGCTTACTGCACCAACGCAAAAAGACAGCGCCTATACGCATTCTGCGAAATTATCAATCGTTCACTGAACAACAATGATGTTAAAGAAGATGACCCGCTGTTCGACCAATTCAACGCAAAATGCCCGAAATGCGGAAAAATTTACGAAAACCAATACAGAAGAGTTTGCACAAACTGTCAGAAAAAAGGAGCTGTAATTAAAAGACTGCTCGCTTTTCTCATACCTTACAAAGCACAAGCGGCAATTGTAATTCTGTGTATGTTCGCTTCGTCGGCACTGTCACTTATAAACCCTATCATAAACGGACGAATACTTTATGATAACGTTATCTCCGTAAGCGGCAAATGGCATACCACAACAAAGCTGTTCATTGTTTTGTCTGTAATTGTCGGACTTGCTCTTGTATCGCTCGGAATAAATATACTTCAAAACAGAGCCAATGCAAAGCTTTCCACACGAATGACAAAGCAGATGAAGCAAAATGTTTTTGACTCAATGCTTGCCCTATCACTCTCGTACTTCAACAAGCACTCGACCGGACAGATGATAAACCGAGTAAACTACGACGCCGAACGAATCCGCAGCTTCTACATAGACGGAGTCCCGAACTTTGTCATCAATATGCTGAACTTCATAGGATTGACATTCTTCCTGTTCTGGCTCAATTGGAAAATGACCCTCATAGTATTTATTCCCGTACCGATTATTGTTATTATCTTCCGAGTTATGCTTCCGAAAATGGGAAAAATGTACTCCAAGCAATGGAGAAGCTCATCATCGCTCAACTCAATGCTCGGAGACTCCCTGAGCGGTATCAGAGTTGTAAAGGCTTTCGCAAAGGAAGCTGAGGAATCAAACCGTTTCCACAGATATTCCGAGCGCCTTTACAATGCAAACCTGAAGGTAAATATCACGTCTCTCACGATTTTCCCGCTTGTCAGTCTCCTTATCGGTATGTCATCACAGGCAATATGGGGATTCGGAGGTCTTCAGGTAATGGGAGAAGCAATGACATATGGTGAGTTTACAACATATCTCGGATATATCGGAATGATATTCGGACCTCTTCAGTTCTTCTCCACATTCACAAACCTTGTTACCGACACTATAAACGCCGCTGACAGAATGTTTGAAATACTCGACATGGTACCCGATGTAATGGATGCTCCCGATGCGCACGAGAAGGATGTTTTCAACGGCGGAGTGGAATTTAAAAACGTGTCATTTCACTATAATCCAAACCGTCAGATTCTGAAAGATGTCAACATAAAAATCAATCCCGGAGACAATATAGGTCTCGTAGGTCATACGGGAAGCGGAAAAAGTACAATCGTCAACCTTATTACAAGAATGTACGACCCAATATCGGGTTCACTTCTCATCGACGGCGAGGACATCAAAAAAATAAAGATGTCATCTATAAGAAAAAATGTGGCAATAGTATCTCAGGAAATATTCCTGTTCCGAGGCACCATCGCCGACAACATCCGTTATGCACGCCCCGAGGCAACAATGGAAGAAGTAATTGCTGCCGCAAAAGCAGCTAATGCCCACGACTTCATAGTGCGTCTTCCCGAGGGATACGAAACAGAAGTCGGAACCGGAAGCCGCTCACTTTCAGGCGGAGAGCGTCAGAGAGTATCAATAGCCCGTGCACTTCTTCTCTCCCCGTCAATTCTGATTCTCGACGAAGCAACTGCGGCAATGGATACGGAAACAGAACGTCTTATAGGAGATGCGCTCTCCAAGCTGATTAAAGGACGTACATGTATAACCATCGCCCACCGCCTCTCGACTCTCAAGGACTGCAACTACTTATTTGTAATCGAAAACGGAGAAATCGCCGAAGAAGGTCCTCCAGATGAGCTTCTTGAGAAAAAAGGAGTTTATTACAAGCTGTATACACTTCAAAGCGAAGCCATGAAGAAGGTTCTTGCAGGAATGTAACCCGAAATAAAGGTATTTAATGGGAGGATAATATGGAATCCAAAGATAAATCCACTTTGCTCTCCGAAGAGAAGAGCAAAGAAAAAAAAGAAGAAGAAGCAACCGAAACAAAGTCAGACAAAAAAGAAGAAACCAAAGCCAAAGAAACGGAACCGAAAAAAGAAGTCGATAAAGAGATTGATGATGCTGCGGATGACGATGAGGAAATCAACCCCGATGAACTGTTCAAGCACCGTGAGTCGATAAATATGACTCCGGAAAACACGCGTTTTTCTTCATCGGTCGGAGGACTTATTTCCGTCAATATTATCAACGCCGAGGGAAATGAGGAATTCTTCGAACGAGTGGTAATCCGTCGTTCGTTTCCGATTTCGGCACCCGATGAATTTCTCTCGGTACGTGAGCCGGACACCCGACTCAAAGGACGGGGGTCGGAAATCGGCATGATACGAAACATAAACGTATTTGACAAAGAAACCATTGCGCTTCTAAATTCCGAGCTTGAGCTTCGTTACTTCACACCCGAAATCAAAAGAATCATATCCTCAAAAGAAAAATTCGGGTACTACTATTGGGAAGTAGAAACAACTGCCGGTCATGTGTCAATGGTACTTAATAACCCTTACTCCAACATTCGCGTTCTTGAGGATGGGCGAATTTTCGTATCGGACATGGACGGAAACTGTTTCATAATTCCCGATCCCGCAAAACTCGACCGTCAGAGCTTCAAATACATCGAAATTTACATTTAATGAAATGCCGATATCTATTTTCTTACAAAGCTTTGTAAATACATAAGATTACACTGAAAATAAAGAAATAAACCGGTTTATCCGGTATGTGGTGACAAAAATGAAACTTATGTACGAATTATCCGAATCCAACCGTTCTGCGTATGATTCGGCAGCGGAAACGGATGAAAAAATAATGTATTCCATTCCGTTCAATGTGCTTGACGAAAAGTTTGTTGACGGACGCACGGTTGTTACCGACCGAAAAATCTACTGCATTCTTGACGGAAACATAGTCAACACTTTTGAGCTCGAAAGATGCACGGTATTTTCAACTGAGGTAATGTACGGAAACTGTGCATTCTACGCCGTAATTGATGGAATAACCACACTGATATGCAGATTCCTCAGTACGCGAAATCTACCGAGATATTCTGTTCTTGTTCATGCATGTGAAGACCTCGCAAACCGCCGTCGAGAAAAGCTCGACCCCGGTGCTCCGGTAACAAATGATGAACCCGAACGCTTCTGTCCCAAATGCGGACGCCCGTTCATTCACGGAACAAAGTTATGCCCGTTTTGCCGTGACACAAAGGAGGTATATAAAAAGCTGTGGGGGCTCACAAAAGGACTCCGTCTTATGCTGTTTTTCCCTCTTTTTGTATCCGTCTTCTCGCTTATTATTCAATTTGTTCTGCCTGCAATTCAAAAAGTCGCGGTTAACGACTACCTCACAAACGAAGCTATCCGTCCGGTAACCTCTCTCGCCAATCCGAACATGAGGGCTTTCGTTGCTATTTTTGTCGCAATCATATCAATTGACCTTGTTTCCCGTATACTCGGCGTAATTCAGAGTCGTCTGTCCGCAATTTCGGGAAACAAATTCACAATGATGATGCGTACCCTCCTCTATGAAAAAATCTCCACGCTCTCAATTTCCTCCATTTCCAGAAAATCCACGGGAGACCTTATGGGAAGAATCACGGGAGATGTGAATGCAGTTCAGGCATTTATGACGGGTCAGCTTCCGAGCCTTTTCACACAGGGAGCTTCGTTCATTCTTGCCCTTATATTACTGTTGGTACTGAATCCGCTAATGAGCTTGTTTGTGTTCGTGCCCATTCCGCTTGTTGTTTACCTTGTCTCTAAATTCTGGTCAACTGTGCAGAACCGCAACCGTAAGAATTGGATTCTCGCCTATCATGTAAATATTTAAGTCGGATCGTAGCCATG
>JAZODB010000068.1:0-1631 GCA_045596785.1 Eubacteriales bacterium | reverse complement strand
TTTTATATTTCCATGTTCCGAAATAAAATTTAGGCAGCTTCATCATTCGGCGCAGTCTCCACGGCTCGCACAACAGTCGGTAGAACCATTCAAGACCGAGTTTAATGAACATCCGAGGAGCACGCTTCACAGTCCCTGAGTAACCGTCAAGAGAGCCTCCGAGCGCGAGAAACAGCTGTACGGAGGGGAGTTTTTTTCGATTCTCAAATATCCATTTTTCCTGTGTCGGAGCACCTAAACATACAAACAGCACATCTGCGCCGGAATTGTTTATTTTTTCGATTTCAGCTTCATTTTCATCACCTGTTTTTTCGAAATATCCGTTTGCACATCCCGCGAATTTTATTCCGTGATATTTTGCTTCAAGCGCAGCCGCAGCGGCTTCGGCTATTCCGGGCTTTCCGCCGAGCAAATATACGGAATGTTGAGTTGAAGCGAGTCTTTTTATCAGTTCTTCACCGACCTCTATACCGGCTACCTTGCCCCCACAAAAAGGAGTTCCGAGAATTTTTCCCGCTTTAACAATGCCTATTCCGTCGGGTACAATCAGTTCGGCTGAATTGATGATTTCGTAAAGCGCAGGGGTTTCGATGCATGACTGAACAATTTCGGAGTTTGGAGTAAACAGAGCTGTTTGTTTTTTCCTTTCGAGAGAATCTGTAAGAATTGTCACGGCTTCGTCAAGTGTTATATTATTGAAATTTACGCCGCGAATATTTATTTTATCGGACATTTTTTTATCTCCATATTCTAAAACAAAGAACGTGTCGGATAAATTCGCACGTTCTCTGTTGTTTTTATTTTGTGACCTCAGCGAGATATTCCGAAACATCTCCTACGGTGATGAACTTATGTATAATGTCATCTCCGATTTCTATATCAAACTTTTCTTCGCAGAGAAGAACAAGGTCTGCAAGCTCAAGAGAATTTATACCTAAATCACTGACAAGCTCAGCCTCTGGTGTAATATCGGATTCATTGATGGATAATTCATCAACAAGCAACGCTTTCACTTTTTCGTACATAATAGATACTCCTTTATTTTGAAAAATAAGATTTTTACTAACTATAAATATTGTAATAAGATAATTATAAATATAATATCTCATTATGTCAAGCATTTATGGAATAAAAAATAAAAATATTATTGATTTATATGGAAAAACAGTAAGATATACGTTATAATATAACACAGATTCGGAGGGCTGATAAAAAAATATAATAATAAAAGTTTTAAAGATATGAAAATAAGTGTTTCATCATACAGTTTTGGAAAATATGTGGCTGATGATAAACTCGGATATCTCGGCATAATTGATAAGGCAAAGGAGCTTGGTTTTGATGGAATTGAATATACCGAAGACAATGCTCGTGTCAATGATTATGTGTGCTGATGAGGACCCAGCGCTGTCTGTTTCAATTATGGCTCCGTATGCGTTTTATGTTCACGCAAAGGATTTTCATTACAAATCGGGTATGGAAATTACCCCCGGCAACGGATGGTTCAAAACACGTGCCGGAAATTACCTTCGCGGTGCAATAATAGGACACGGAGATGCAAAGGTGGCTCAAAGTATCCAAACCCTTAAGAGAAACGGATACAACGGTTTTGTTACAGTTGAGTTTGAAGG
>JAZODB010000067.1:0-6908 GCA_045596785.1 Eubacteriales bacterium | reverse complement strand
AACGACATGGCTACGATCCGACTTACTATCTTTCTTATGTAAGAATTTACGGATTCGCCGCCTGTATCAAGGTCTGTCATAATAACAAGTGCATACGGGCGGTCATCATATATAACAGCCATATCGTGATATGCGTCTATGTCCCAGCCGTATTTATGGGCAACCGTTCCGACAGGATATCCTTGTGAAATCATAACGGTGTGTTTGGATTCTATCATAAGTTTTTTCATCATGACAGCGTATTTTCCGCCATCCTCAAAAAAATCGTACAATTCATTCAAAAAAACAATACAATCGGAAGAAGAAAGGTTCATAAATCCGGCAGAAGTACCTTTGATTCCAAGCTCCCCAACCATAGTATAGAAAGAATCGTAGCCGAAGCATTCGCGTATTTGCTTAAAAGCAATATTATCACTGCATAAAAGAACGTACTTGAACAGCTCAGCCCATGTAAGCTCCGTACCGTCATCCATAAATTGTATCTCTCCGGAGCCATCCTCCATCATGATGGATTTATCTAATTTCCAAATCCTCGATAAATCGTATTTCTCTTCTCCCGGCAGATATATTATGTTTCCGTTTTCATCGTAATTGGGGTGCGCTCCGTTAAACAAAGGCTCACCGTCAT
Organism: Eubacteriales bacterium; assembly: GCA_045596785.1. Taxonomy (GTDB): domain Bacteria; phylum Bacillota; class Clostridia; order Oscillospirales; family CAG-272; genus UMGS1696. The sequence continues at coordinate 6,280 of JAZODB010000067.1, read as the reverse complement.
CATCGTACAGAGGATTTCCGGCAGAGTCGAAATCGTGCTTTTTCTCCTCAAATTCTTGAATTTCGCGCAAAACCGCAAAAATATAAGGGACTTTTATAAGGCTTGCGGCATACATTATCTCATCTGAGTTATAGCTTATTTTATATCCTGTTGTCAAATCGAGATAATAATACGACAAGGTTGGGTACTTCTCGACATATTCTCTCTCCTCCTCAGGAATTTCTTCCTGTCCTTCCTTTTCAACAAGTCTCATAGGAGCATCTTTAAGCAAAAGTATCATAAGCTCTGTGACAAGGTCGGTGCGGTATCCCGTGTTGCTTCCGAGGAGTGATTCGTAACTATCTATCAAAAGTTGCTTTTCGCTGTTTTCAAGCTCAAGCTGTCCGATTTTTTCACTCAAACCGTTCAGTATTTCATTATCAGATATGTATTGGTTTTTAAATTTTTCGATTTCTTCATCCTTCAGTGATAAGCTGCTCCTAATATCCGCAAGCTCTTTTTCAAATTGTTCAACACTTTCCTCAAGCTTCGCCTTGTCATCCTCAAGACTCTCTTTTTCAGCAAGAATTGACTCAAGCATTGCAGCATCCGACTCAGTTTTTTTATACTTTTTTACAAAATCGAGCGCAAACAAAAACATTAACGCAATAACCATTACGGATATTACAATGAATACCGTTATTATTACATTGTGTTTATTTTTATTTTTCATAAAGGACTCCGTGCCTCAACAAAGAAATAAATCTGCGAAATAATCCGCAGAAATAATCATGCATTGACAAAAAACGCTGCTCAATCGCCACTGTAATATATCACTTCCTGAGGGTACCGCATCCCAAGCTTATCGTGCGCCACCTTAGCGATATACTCATCATCAAATGGTTCGGCAATATCTGACTCAAGCTCATTGATATACGCATCAAGGTTGTCAATGCTTGTTCTGAGTTCATCGGCTTGTGAAGAAAGCACGTTATTTTGAAGTCTGAGCGATACAAACATGTATGTAAAGAAAATTACAACAGCAAAAAGCGAAAGTCTGACAAGCATATTTTTATATGCGTTTTTCATTTAACGTTTCCCCTTTTCTCCAAATCAAACCTAATGTCCCGCACAACGGATTTTTGTATTCCTCTATTTATAATTAAAGCGTGCATACGCTTAACAGCCCTAAAGAATTTTTTGAACGTATGTCCGTAAACAAACAATGCGCACTTCTTAACCGTCTTAACAATAAATCGCAACGGAATGACTATCGCGTACTTAAAAATCAACCTCAAAAAACGCGCAACAGCCTCCGAAAAAAACATTACAACGCGACCGAGAGTAAAATAATAAAGCAAAAAACCGATGCACGCAGATACAAACAGAAACAGTCTGAACGTACCATTGTTTGCCCAATAAGTAAACAATGAATATAATGCTGTAACCGCCACCATATACACAGCATCGCAAATAAAAAATATTGCAAAGGCAATTTTTCCTCGCTTCATGCCTACGTTTTCACCGGAATACGACGCAATATTACACAGAATATGTACTATTCTTATTATATCGTATAAAGCTCCGAAAATCAAGCCTAAAATTACGGAATATGCAATATTTAATAATTGTGTTTCTATATAAATTTCCATTATTTAAAAAATCTTGAAAAAAAGCCTTGTTTCTCGCCATCATTATTTTTGCTGTAATAGTAAAAGCTGTCAAAATCTCCTATTATTTTCAGCTCTCCGTTTCCTGTGCTGAAGCTTTCTATTTTTAAGTTTTTCCCTTCCACAGCAATCATTCCGAGAGCCGATGACAAAGTAATTTGCTCTTCCGTAAAGCTCTCAACCTCATCAATCCCCGTAAGCTCCATTCGTTTACGAGAAAAAAGACATACATCCTGCTCCATATAACCTCCCCGAAAATTTTTGTTTTGTATGATTATATGAAAAAGTGCAAAAATGTATGCCTTATCGGAACGTTATTTTTTAATTTATAATTATTCCCTTTAGCTTCATGGATTTAAATTGATACTTTGAGTCCGTTCTCAAATAAAGCAAGACACAGGATGTTTACTTCATTAAACATCCTGTATCGAATATCAGTCTATCAGTCACAGTTCTCCCAATTATGGTAGATTTCCTGCACATCATCACTGTCTTCCAAATGCTCTATCAGAAGATTCATGTTCTTTATTGCTTCCTCATCTTCAAGAGTAACATAATTTTGAGGAATTTTATCTTCTTCCGCTGATTCTATCTTATATCCGAGCTTTTCAAGGGCATCACGAACAGCATTCAAATCATCGGGTTCGGTTGTAATCTCAAATGACGCTTCATCCGAAGAAAAATCTTCCGCACCTGCCTCCAATGCAGCCTCCATGAGTGCATCCTCATCTGCATTTTTGTTATCCTCACGAAGAAGAACGATAACCCCCTTGTCATCAAACATATAAGATACACATCCCGTCGCACCGAGATTTCCGCCATATTTGTCAAAAAAGTGGCGAACATCCGATGCCGTGCGGTTTCTGCTGTCGGTTGCTGTTTCTACAATAACCGCAACTCCGCTTGGACCATATCCCTCATAAACTATTTCCTCGTACTGAACGCTGTCAGCACCCATTGCCTTCTTTATAGCACGCTCAATGTTTTCGTTCGGAACGTTGTTTGCTTTCGCTTTTGCAACAAGGTCACGAAGCTTTCCGTTAGTGTTTGGGTCGCCGCCGCCTTCTCTGACGCAAATTGCGATTTCCTTACCGATTTTTGTAAAAACCTTCGCCTTTTGAGCATCGGTTTTTTCTTTTTTATTCTTTATATTATTCCATTTGCTGTGTCCTGACATATTTAACCTCTTAAATAATTATAGTATTATATCTTTTCCGGAGTCTTAAGACAGATAAGGTGCAGCGCAGTTCCGAGAACATCTTTTGTTGCTCTTGTAAGACGAACGCGGAAATTTTTTAAATCATCGGTTTCAGCCGTAACAATAGGACAATCACGGTAGAAACGGTTGAATGCTGTGCAAACCTCTATTACATATCTTGTAATATTTGAAGGCTCATATTCTGCAATCGCCGAGGATACTTTTTCAGGGAAGCGAGACAATGTTTTAAGAAGCTCCTCCTCACTATCATGTGAAGACACACCGCCTACCCCACATATGCCGCTCGTCGATGCCTTTTCAAGAATACTGCACGTTCTCGCGTAAGTATACTGTGCATACGGTCCTGTATTTCCTTCAAAGCTGAGAGCCTGATCGAGTGAAAAATTAATATCCTTGATTCTGCTGTTGTAAAGATAATTGAAAACAATAGCTCCGACGCCTACCGCTTCAGCTGTTTCTTCGCGGTTTGCAAGGTCGGGATTTTTTTCGTTCATTATCGCCGTGACTTTCTCAACAGACTGTTTGAACAAATCCTTCAGAAGAACGATATTACCGGTTCTTGTTGCAAGCTTGGCACCGTCAACCGAAACTGTCCCGTAAGGTACGTGAACAAGATTTCCGTACCAATCGTATCCCATCATCTCAACAACCTTAAACCATTGCGCAAAATGCAGACTCTGAGCAGATGACGTGACGTATATACACTTCGAAAAATCATATGCTTCCTTACGGTAAACGGCAGCCGCAATATCGCGCGTAGGGTACAGCGTTGAACCGTCTTTTTTGAGTATGAGACACGGGGGCATGTTATAATCTGCCAAATCAACAATCGAAGCGCCATCGTCAATCTTCAAAAGCCCCGATTCGCGGAGTTTTTCAACCTGAGCCGGCATTTTATCAGTATAAAATGACTCGCCTTTGTAGGAATCAAACTCTATTCCGAGCTGCTTGTAGGTTTTCTTGTACTCCTCAAGAGATACGCTGACAAACCATTTCCAAAGAGCGAGATTTTCCGCATCTCCCTCCTCAAGCTTGTGAAACTCCGCTCTTGCCTCATCGTTAAGAGCAGGGTTATTTTCTGCTTCCTCATGGAATTTGACATAAATTTTTACAAGCTCGTCGATACCGCCTCGCTCGATTGTTTCTCGGTCACCCCATTTTCTGAAAGCGACTATCTGCTTTCCAAACTGAGTTCCCCAATCTCCGAGGTAATTGATTCCAACGCAGTTATATCCGGCAAATTCATGGAGCAGCTTAAGGGAATGACCGATAACTGTTGTTCCGAGATGTCCGATGTGAAACGGCTTGCAAATGTTCGGCGAAGAGTAATCAAGAACGACGGTCTTTCCTTTACCGATATCGGATGAACCGTACCTTGTTCCTTTTTCCTCAATTTCGCAAAGAACATGATTTGAAAGATATTCGGAAGAAATTTTGAAATTCAGATATCCGCCGACAGCAGATGAAGAACCGAGCTTATATTCGGCTGTTTTTTCAGCTAGAAGAGCTGCAATTTTCGGAGGGGCGCATCTCATGATTTTTGAGAGTCTGAAACAAGGGAAAGCGAGGTCCCCCATTGACGAATCCGGAGGATATTCGAAAAGCGATTCTATCTCGGAAGCCGATAGAGCGGCATCCGGACAAACCGCACTCACGGCTTTTTCTATTTCCTCAGCTGTTTTTATTTTAAAGTTATGCATTTTATCTCCGATATATCAGCTTACTGCATTTCAAGCTTCTGCTGATTTTGAGTTTTTTTATTTTGTTCTTCGAGAATATTATGAATCTTTTTTACAGGATTGAGCAGGGTATTTATAGAGCGGTCTTGATTGAGAGTATCTATCATAAGTGCAACATACTTGCACATATTTACCTCAGCATACCACTTGCGCGGCAGCAATCCTTCGGGATGGTAAATAAGGTTTGTTGTGAAGCACTTATCGAAAATTCCCTCTTCGAACGATTTATCGAATATCCCAAATCCATTTGTAAACAAACCGAAAGTAGCAAACAGGAAAATTCGTTTTGCACCCTTCTCCTTTAACTGACATGATACGTCTATTATAGAATCTCCGGAGGAAATCATATCGTCAATAACGATAACGTCCTTGCCGCGGATATCTTTTCCAAGATATTCATGTGCTTCAATCGGATTCTTTCCGTCGATAATAACAGAATAATTTCGTCTCTTGTAGAACATACCGAGATCAAGTCCCATAACCGAGGCGTAATACATGGTTCTTGTAATGGCGCCTTCATCGGGAGAGACAATCATTATATCGTCATACGAAAGAGAAATATCGGGCACGTTGCGGACAAGTGCTTTCAGCATCTGGTATGTCGGTCTTACATTGTCAAATCCTGTCAGAGGTATAGCATTCGACACACGGTCATCATGCGCGTCAAAGGTAATAATATTTGACACGCCCATGTTCACAAGCTCCTGCAAAGCAATAGCGCAGTCAAGCGATTCTCTTGTCGAACGCTTGTGCTGACGTCCCTCGTACAGCATCGGCATAATCACCGTAATTCTTCTCGCCTTCCCTCCGATAGCGGCAATTACACGCTTCAAATCCTGAAAATGATCATCAGGACTCATCGGAACCTCTTTTCCGAACATTCGGTATGTAACACCATAGTTGAAGCAATCGGAAATGATGTAAACATCATGTCCTCTCATGGAAGTGTGCAGAAGCCCCTTTCCCTCACCCGAGCCGAAGCGCGGGCACTCAGCTGCCGTAACAAATGAGACTTCCTCATCGTGACTGCGCCATTCGCGAAGATAAAAATCCACCTGATCCACAAATTTCTCGCAGCCTCTCATCCCTATAACAGAGAGCTCGCCGTATAAGCTGTCACTCATATGATACCCCTTACTTGTATTTTATTTGAATATTTGACTTTAAACAATAACTTTGCAATACTACATTAATATTATAACATATTTTTATTTGTTTTTGAATCAAAACAACAAAATTTCGACTTGTTATATCGCATAGATTTAGCGTTGTTAAGATGCAAAATTTCTACAATTTTTGACAATAAATGTTATTTTAATCTAAATTCCTATAATAATCTCCGCTGCCTTGAAATACAGCAGAAGCGATATTGCGTCACAAAGCGTGGTTATAAGCGGACTTGCCATAACAGCCGGGTCAAGACCTATTTTTTTTGCAGCCATCGGAAGAGTTGCGCCTATAAACTTTGCTATAACAACAGTCAGCATTACGCTAAGAGATACAGTCAAAGCAACCACTGTCGAAACGTCATCGACAATAAGCATTTTAATGAAATTAACAAGTGCAAGAATTACTCCGCATATGACGGAAACACGCAGTTCTTTCCATATGACTATGAAAATATCGCTGAGCTTCATATCCCCAACGGATAGACTTCTTATAACCGTGACAGA
>JAZODB010000066.1:0-2247 GCA_045596785.1 Eubacteriales bacterium | reverse complement strand
TGATAGCACAGTTTTTTTTGTTTGTCAAGGAATTGGTCAGATATATACTTCACCGAAGCAGAATAAAACTAATCCGAAAAAACAAATTTTTTGCTTGAATTTAACTTGCATTTATAATATAATAAAACAAAAATATTGTTTTCGGAGTAAAAATGTTTATATCAAATGAATATATTAAATGTCGTCTGCTTTGCGCGCTCCTGTGCGTGATGGTTTTTTCGTGCGGATGTCTCAGAGATAGCGGTGAAATTGAGCTTGATTCCCGACATTATGAAGAAAACGAAAAGGGAACAGAGCTGTCGGATAAAATTTTGTCGGAATCCGAGAGTGATTCTGCTAAAGCAAACACAACGACCGCGGAAAGCAAATCCGAACTTGAAACCGAGAAAGAGAAAATTCCCGCATTTCCGCTCGGGATATACGTGTCCGGAGAGAGCGATTTCAGACGAGTCGGCACATACAAAAGCAGGTGGCCCGAAAGTGATACGGATTCCTTGTGGACAGCGGACACATGGACATACCCCGGAGTTACTAATTTAATATCGGACATTGCGTATTTCGGAATACTTCCGTCGAACGAGGAGACTCATCGGTTTGTCGGGTACGGCTCGGAGTACATGGAAAATTGGAAAAATTCAGGGCTTGACGGATATAAAACGGGACTTGAGTTCACAATTGTCAAGAAAAATTCGGATAATATTCGGTTTACCGTCAAATCCGCGGAGGACACATTCAAATATGAAGAATACTTTGAGGTATATCTGTATGATGACGTTGCACATGCGAACGATTCGTGGTACAGCCATATAACTCCCGATACTACCTATGATGATACGCTCATCACTACATTCAAAATAACACTCCGCGACGGATGCTACGATGTGGATTACATTGAAGCGGCAGTTTTTGTTTACGACAATGAAACGGAATTTGACGAAGAGGGATTTTATATCGGGGCTGAAAAAAGGAAAGTTATTATAAAGCGGGATGCTTGAATGTAGGCGAGGCACAATGCCTTGATGATATCCTTTTGCGGGTGTTTTGGGGTCGTGTCAGGGACTTACTCCTTGTAATGTGCAGAAAATGATGGATGTAAGTATCCGCTATCTTTCGGACTTTTGCTTCATGCCGGCAAACGAATCTTATGTATTGATTACCTGTTCTCGGTTTGTTCCGATTAATTCTAATATTTCGGAACAAAGTATATTCAGTGAGCCCGTGTAAGCTCAGCGGTCATTGTCGAGTAAAAAGCGAAGCACGGCTTGTGATTGCTCGGTGCTTAATTTTTCCAAACCGTGTGGGTGATGACCAACTCCGTCCTTTTCAAAACTCAAAAAAGGAATATCGGTTTTACGGTAAAACTGTTGAATAATATCAGCGTTTTCATGATGCGGAACCACGTTATCACTGTTTCCGTAAACTAAACAAACGGGAATTTTTTCGCGAATAAGGGTAGGAATGTGGTCGAGCGGATGGTCACGATAGGATATAATGCTTGAACGTGTCAAGGATAGCGCATTCAAAATTTCTTGCTCAAAATCGATTTGGCATGCCCCCGCCTCGCCCATACGCATCAAACTCAAAAGGTTGACTACCGGTGCATCTAAATACACAACCGACACCATTTTCGGATATTTTGCGGCAAGCTTGATTGCAAAAAGACCTCCGCAGCTCATTCCTATCGGGATGCAGCGAGGCGAAAGACTGAATTCCTTCACCAAAAAATCGCGAAAACGCAGTTTTATATCTAAATCCTCTTGCAGCCCCCAACGATTGATATTTGAAATAAAGGCAACATGATAGCCTTTTTGAAGCATGGATAGCTCTACGGTGGGAAAGGCATCAAAGTACTCGGTTTTCAGCACCCAATTTTTGTTTTTTGTAGGAGTTGTGGGGCAAACCAACTTGGCATCTCTCCCGTCGAATAAAAAATTCAAACAATCATAGCCATTCCAAACACTTTTTTGGTATATCATCAAAGTATCTCCTTTGCTTTTATATGCTTGGTCCGCCTAATTTTGACATATCGGACTAATTCTTTGTAAGAACTGATTTCATTATACCGCACCTTCAGCCGGAAGTCAACCATATTTAAGCACGGCGAGCGGGCGGTGGCGACAACACGCCGAAGGCGAGGATAATAAAAAATTCCGCCTGCGAAGTCAGACGGAATTTTTTTGGCAGGGGCACTAAGACTCGAACTCAGGACACGTGGTTTTGGAGACCACTGCTCTACCAACTGAGCTA
>JAZODB010000065.1:0-1911 GCA_045596785.1 Eubacteriales bacterium | reverse complement strand
CATTATGTGAAAAGTTTTAACTGAATAAATTACTATAATCAATTTAATTGATTAATAAAGAATATTAATGGAAATTAATATCTGAATAATAATTCAAGTGAATGAAAAAAGAGTTTTACAAACACGGTTTTCAACAGCCTGTTGAAAACTGTGTTGAAAATATAGTTTTCAGTGGACGATTTTATGGGTATTTTTAAGCTGTTCCATAAATATTTCAGCTGATTCATCGGAAGCAAAGGCATTTAACGAGGAATCGGCGAATAATCCGAGATTGTACATGTGGTATGCGTATGCGGCAGTCATGGCAGCATTGTCTCCGCATAAAGAGATTGACGGTACTGTAAAATTCACTCCATTTTTCGCACAAAGCTCAGAGACGGATTTTCTGAGGTGAGAATTTGCGGCAACACCTCCTGCCATCACAATTGTTTTCGGATTGTTTTTTTTGATAGCCATGCTTAATTTTTTGCAAATTCCATCGCATACCGATGATGTAAATGCCGCAGCTATTTCAGCCTGTATATCGTTCGGCAAAACTTCGGATTTTATTTTCTGTTTTTCGTTGTGGATATAATTAATAACAGCGGTTTTCAGCCCGCTGAAAGAGAAATCCAAAGTGTCATCATGTACTGCCGGGCTTGGGAAAAAAATATTGCTTTTTGTCTTTGAATTTTGTGAGGAATAGCCGATTGAAGCTAATCTATCCATTGCCGCACCTCCGGGATAGGGAAGGCCCATTACTCTTCCGACCTTGTCAAAAGCTTCACCACATGCATCATCGCGTGAACATCCGATTTCTTCGAATGTAACGTAGTCGGTAACATTATAAATTGATGTGTGACCGCCCGATACAACAAGCGCAAGATACGGCGGTTCGAGCTCTTCATGCTCAATATAGGCTGCGGATACGTGCGCTTCTATGTGATTTACGGGAATAAGGGGCACACCAAGCGAGAACGCAAGGGATTTGGCAAAGCTGAGACCGACGAGAAGAGAGCCTATAAGTCCGGGAGCAAATGTTACAGCTACCGCATCAATATCGGACATAGAGACACCTGAGGAGCTTATAGCGGTTCTTGAGACGTTCGTGATAGCTTCGCAGTGGGCACGACTTGCAATTTCGGGAACAACGCCACCGTAAAGCGCATGGATGGGAACTTGTGATGATACAATATTTGACAAAACCTCAATTTTTTTATCATAAGCTCTGATTAATGAAGCGGAGGTTTCGTCACAGGAACTTTCAATTGCGAAAATATACATAATTACTCCGAGTTGATTATTGTGGCAGGGTGCCGAAAGATTTTTATATCAATTTTTTTTGCATCAGAACAGCATCTTCTGAGGGCTTTTTATAGTAATTCCGGCGTATGCCGATTTTTTCAAATCCCGAATTACTGTAAAGAGCTTGAGCTGCTGTATTAGATTCGCGCACCTCGAGATAAACGCTGCTTACCGAATGTTCTTTTGCGTAAGACAGTGCGTGTGAAAGAAGCATTGAGCCGATTCCTTGTTTTCTTAATTTTTCCGATACCGCAACATTCAAAACTTCGGCTTCAGAGTCAAGTATCATTAAACACAGAAAACCTAATATAGAATTATCCGAGGAAGAGGCAACAAACAAGCTGATATTTTGATTTAAAAATGCTTCTTCAAAGCTTTTTTTGCTCCAAGGACAGGAAAACGCTTCGTTTTCGATTGTTAAAATATCATCGATATTTTCGAGTGTGGCGGGAATAATTTTTAAGATCATTTTTATTCCCCGTAAAACATATCAGCCAAAGCGATATTTATGTCGGCGAGACATTTTTCATATTCCGAAATGCTTCCTCCGAACGGATCGGATATTTCTTTTGGCAATGTCGTGAATTTTGATATATATGACGGATATTTTATAATAAGTGACATCAT
>JAZODB010000064.1:0-3304 GCA_045596785.1 Eubacteriales bacterium | reverse complement strand
CATTTTCTGTGTTTTTGCTTTTAATTACAGAATTTAAAAGAGCTCGAGGTGCATATTGAGCTTCTGCGCCGAGTTCTGCCTCTATTTTAAGAAGTCTGTTGTATTTAGCGCATCTTTCAGCTCGCGCAGGAGCGCCCGTTTTTATAAAACCTGCATTGAGTGCAACCGCAATGTCCGCAATGGAGGAATCGGAAGTCTCTCCCGAACGATGAGAAATTATGGTACGATAGTTAAAATTTTTTGCAAGATTTACGACCTCAATCGTTTCACTGAGCGTGCCTATTTGATTGGGCTTTACGAGAATTGAATTGGCGCAATGATTTTCTATTCCGGCAGAAAGACGTTTTGGGTTGGTTACAAAAAAATCATCTCCGACAAGCATTATTTTGTCTCCGAGTCGTTCGGTCATTTTTTTCCATCCGTCATAATCTTCTTCTCCGAGTCCGTCTTCAATTGATATTATGGGGTATTTTTCGCAAAGTCGTTCGTGCTCGGAAATAAGCTCGTCAGAGGTATAGACAATACCGCTTTTCGGAAGAATGTAAGAGCTTCCGCTTGCCCACTCGCTTGCAGCTGCGTCGATTGCTATTTTCACTTGCTCGGTTGTATATCCGCTGTCGAAAATTGCCCGTACTATATAGTCGAGTGCCTCATCCGAGGAGTTGAGATTTGGTGCGAATCCCCCTTCATCTCCAACTGTCGAGACATGCCCCTCTTTTTTCAACAGAGAACCGAGCGTATGATATATCTCAACTCCTGCCCTGAGTGCTTCGGAAAAAGTACCGAATCCTATCGGTACAATCATAAATTCCTGCGTGTCGAGGTTGTTTGCCGCATGTGCGCCGCCGTTAAGGATATTCATGAGAGGAATCGGCAAGGTTATTCCGGCGGCTCCGCCCAAATATCGATACAACGGAAGCTTGTAGAAACCTGACGCGGCTTTTGCTGCCGCAAGTGAAACTGCGAGAATTGCGTTTGCTCCAAGTCTTTTTTTGTTTTCTGTGTCGTCAAGATGAATCATTATTGAATCTACCGCACCTATGCTGCATCTTACGCCGCGAAGTTCATCATTTATTTTACTGTTTACGTTTTCCACGGCGCCGAGAACTCCTTTTCCGGAGAATCTGTTCGCGTCACCGTCACGCAGCTCGTGTGCTTCGAATTTTCCCGTAGATGCTCCCGATGGGGAAGATGCACAGCCGTATGTTCCATCTTCAAGAACGACTATTGCTTCTACTGTCGGATTTCCTCGCGAGTCAAGTATTTCTCTTGCACGCACACTTTCTATTTTGTTTTTTCCAATCATAATTACCTCCACAATATATATACATTGATTTCAAAAATAATTATTGACAAAATACGTTGATAATATCACTCAAAAATAAAAATAAATCTGTGATAAAAAACGATGCTTTCGCATATATATAATATTGTGTACAATTCGGAGGCTTGCTCCTGCGAAACAGAAAGGGTGATAATTTTATGTTAATTCATACAGTCAGAAGCGGTGACAGCATATATTCTATTGCAAGGGAATATGGTGTTTCGCCCACACGAATCATAACCGATAATCTGCTTGAAAATCCAAGCAGACTTGCTGTCGGAGAAGATATTGTAATTCTTTTTCCGACAACAACATACACTGTACGCGGAGGAGATACGCTCGAATCGATAGCACGTACATATGGCGTGTCGATTCAAGATTTATACAGAAATAATCCGATTCTCAGCGGACTGCCCAATGTATATCCCGGGCAAGTTTTAAATATATCATACGATACTCAACCCCTTGGAGAAATTTCGTCAAACGGGTACGCATACACATCAATTAACAGGGAGACTTTACGCCGAACGCTTCCGTATCTGACTTATCTGTCGATTTTTTCATACGGAATAATGGATGACGGAACTCTTATTGTACCTCAGGGAGGGGATGAAGAAATTATATCAATTGCATCGGAATACGGAACAATTCCGCTTCTTGTTCTGACATCGTTATCGAAAGACGGAAATTTTTCGAGCGAACTTGCTTCCGATGTATTATCAAGTCGAGAGTTTTCCGAAACTGTTATAAATAATGTTGTTGAAACCGTAAGAGAAAAAGGATACGGTGGAGTGGATGTGGATTTTGAATATATACCACGTGAAAGAGCGAATGATTACGTAAACTTTGTAAACAGGCTCTCCGAGGCATTGGGGGAAGAGTATGTGGTTTTCGTTTCACTTGCTCCTAAATATGAAGGAGATCAGCCGGGACTTCTTTATGAGGGTCATGATTACAGAGGGCTTGGAGAGGCTGCCGATCGTTTATTGCTTATGACATATGAATGGGGATATACATACGGACCGCCGCTTCCGGTATCTCCGATAAATGAGGTAAGACGAATAATAGATTATGCTGTAACCGTCATACCGAGGGATAAAATTATGGTGGGGATACCGAATTACGGTTATGATTGGTCACTTCCGTATGTGCGCGGAGAAAGCAGAGCACAGTCCTTGTCGAATACAGCGGCTGTTGAAAGAGCACTTGACAGAAATGCGGAAATACAATATGATGAAACCGCGCAAGCTCCTTTTTTCACTTATTACGACAGACCTGTATCGTATAGAGATGCGGTTGAACATATAGTTTGGTTTGAAAATGCGAGAAGCTCCGAAGCTGCCCTGAGACTTGTCTCAGAGTACGGACTTTTTGGAGTCGGGATATGGAATATCATGAATTACTTTCCGTCGCTGTGGCTGGTTATGAATAGCCTGTACAGAATAAGAAAGCTGCGGTAACAGTTCAATCGGAGTTAAAAAACAGAATAAAGAAAAATCACCTTGCCGCAGTTAAGTCATGACTGCCGCAAGGTGATTTGTATTTCAAGAACAAATAACAAAGATTTTATTTAGATGGAACAAGGAGTTCTTTTCCGCCCATGTACGGTCTGAGTGCTTCGGGGATTTTTACCGTACCGTCAGCGTTTAGGTTGTTTTCAAGGAATGCGATGAGCATTCTCGGCGGAGCTACAACCGTGTTGTTCAGGGTGTGTGCGAGATATTTCTTTCCGCTGCCATTAACTCTGATGTGCAGTCTTCTTGCCTGAGCATCACCGAGATTTGAACAGCTTCCGACTTCAAAATATTTCTTCTGTCTCGGTGACCATGCTTCAACATCGCAGGATTTTACTTTCAAGTCGGCAAGGTCTCCGGAGCAACATTCAAGAGTGCGAACGGGAATATCAAGAGAACGGAAGAGATCGACCGTATTTTGCCAAAGCTTTTCATACCACATCATGCTGTCTTCAGGCTTGCAGAC
>JAZODB010000063.1:0-8851 GCA_045596785.1 Eubacteriales bacterium | reverse complement strand
AGCTTGCAGACGAGCGGCTGAAATATCTTGTAAATTTTTTCGTAGAAAGTCATACCGTCGCTCCGTCTTTTTGCTTTATATAGGCATCCATCAATCCTATCACATAATCCGCCGACTCTTCGACGTTGTATCCATCGTTCACAAATATCACAGCATCGTCAGCAGGCTTCAGAGGAGCAATCTCGCGCTCGCTGTCCTGTTTATCCCGTGCGGTTATATTTTCGAGCACAGCTTCAAACGTGGTCTTGTCGCCGCGCTCCGTCAGCTCCTTGAATCTTCTGCGAGCCCTCTCCTCAGGGGTAGCGGTCATGAACACTTTGATTTCCGCATCGGGCATAATTACAGTGCCGATATCGCGCCCGTCCATTATTACTCCGCCCTCATCAGCGAGATGCCGCTGCATACCGAGGAGAAATTCTCTGACCTCTGGAATTTTCGACACAGCCGATGAGTAAGCGGATGCCTGCTCGGTCCGTATTTTATCTCCCACAGCCTCGCCGCAGAGCCTTATAATCTGCACTCCGTTCTCGTACATCAGCTTTATATCAATCATCGGAAGCGCACCCACAATTTTTTCCGTATCATACATACCGATTCCGTGATTCGCCACGTACAACCCGACCGTTCTGTACAGCGCGCCCGTATCGACGTACAAAAGTCCCGTTTTTGCCGCAACAGCTTTTGCGACAGTACTCTTTCCCGCGCCGCCGGGACCGTCAAGCGCAACTCTGAGTTTTGAATATGTCATTTCACAAGTTTCCTTTCAATTATCGCATACGTCGATATTATTCCCAACCGAGCGCAATTTCAGTCGCTCGACGATAAGGCGAAAGCAATCCGTTTATTTCCTGCACGCTGCGGCAATCCCCGCCGCGCGAGCTGTCGAAAAAGCGATTTGCAGATTGTATCCTCCCGTATATGCATCGACATCAATAAGCTCTCCGCAAACGAAAATTCCGGGATGCTCTTTAAGCTCCATAGTTTTCGGATTCAGCTCACGCACATCAACGCCGCCCGAGGTGATTATAGCCTCATCTACGGGTCTGAAGCACCTCGGTGTGATTATGAATCCGCGGAGCACATCTCCGAGTCTCGTGCGCTCCTCGCGGCTCACACACGATACCTTGCATCTCGGATTTATCCCCGTTCTCTCGATTACCCACGGAATGAGCTTCATCGGAAGAAGGTCACCGAGCGAATTGACGAAATCGCGCGCCGCGTATTTTGCGAAATCGGAAAGAATACGTTTGTCAAGCTCCTCCGCGGAGAGCGCGGGCTTTAAATTTATCTCCATCGAATACGATTCTGCGGGAAATTTCTGCATATTCGCAGATGCCGACAGCACAAGCGGTCCCGACACCCCAAAATGGGTAAAAAGCATTTCACCAAGCTCCGAATATACAGTATCTTTCCCATGTCTGACCGTAAGACGAACATTTTTCAGCGACAATCCCGACAGAGAGGAAAAGTCATCCGCTGTCACAATAGGCACAAGAGACGGTTTGAGAGGTGTTACAGAAACGCCCATCTCGCGAAGCATACGATGCCCGTCACCCGTAGAGCCCGTTGAGGGATAGGAGACACCGCCCGTCGCAAAAATCACCGAACGCGATTTTATACAGCTTTTGCCAAAATTCACACAAAACACCCCTGCCGACTCCGAAACGGACATGACATTGGCACTGCATATCAATCGGACTCCCGCCTCTCTCATACGCGAGAGTAGGGCATCACGCACCTCCGTAGCACTATCTGACACAGGGAAAACCCGTCTGCCGCGTTCGGTTTTAAGCCTTACGCCGCAATTTTCGAAAAATTCCATTGTATCCGACGGAGTAAATCGGTTTATCGCGCCGTACATGAATTTTGAATTGCACCGTACAGCCTCAAGCACCTCGACAGGCGTGCAGTTGTTTGTGATATTGCACCGTCCCTTGCCGGTTATACGAAGCTTTTTCCCCGTGTACGGATTTTTTTCAAGCACGATGACATCAGCTCCGTTTTCGGCTGAGGTAATTGCAGCCATCATTCCCGCCGCTCCGCCGCCGATTACCGCGACATCATAAACCGCCGAGCGGTTCACCAAATTTTCTTCCATAATCCGTTATCACTTTACATTGACTCGCGATTCTGCTTCGGTCAAATCATTTTCGCCCTCGGAAGCATATCCGCTCGTGTATACGTCGTATTCCTTCCAAACCGTTTCAAGTCTCTCAAGAGTCTGAGTGACCTCGGCATGCTTTTTCTTGCCTATATAAGCAATCATCGCATTTATAATGCTCATCGGAGCCACAAGGGAATCGACAAACGAAGCCATCTCACTTTTTGCGATAAGAGCGACATCAGCGTGAGTTACGATTGGCGAGGACATGCTGTCCGAAATTGCGATAACTCCCGCTCCCGTTTTCGAAGCATATTCGGTAGCGTTGACGATTCCCGTTGTGTATCTCGGAAAGCTGATTGCCACAAAAACGTCGTCCGCGCGCACTTTCATTATATGCTCGAATATTTCGCTTCCGCCCGCAGGTCTGATAAGTCTGACGTTATCGAAAAGAAGCCCGAAATAGTAGTTCATAAACTCTGCGAGAACAGCCGAAGAACGCATACCGAGAATATAAATATTTCTCGCGGAAAGAATCATATCAACCGCTTTTTCAAACGCCTGCCTGTCAATAGTTTCAAGCGTTGATTTTATTTTCTCCGCATCTGCCAAAAGAATACGGTCAAGGACCTCTCCCTCATCCATGCGGTGATTTGCAACATTGATACGCTGCACCGATGTCAGCCGCACACGACCTGCCTCACGAATCTGCTGTTGGAACTGCGGATATCCGTCAAATCCCATTTCGGTGGCAAATCTGACGACCGTAGATTCCGAAACACCAACCTCCGAACCGAGCAAGGATGCCGTCATGTATGCGGCCTTATCGTAATTTTTAATTATAAAATTTGCAATTAAGCGTTGGCTTTTCGATAAAGTAGGAATCGACGCTTCGATATGTCCGATTATATCGGATGTATGGTTATTATTCACATTCGCACCTGTTCAAAACCGCATGGCGGCTGTATTTTTTTCAAATCTATTATATAATTATAACTCACCGCGTCTGCATTGTCAATCAAAATTTTTTGTTCCCCGAGTCCCGTCTCGTTTCAAAATCACTAAAAGCAAAGACAGCCCGCGAAAAGCCGCGAGCTGTCTTGTAAATCAAGTATTTACGGTATGTTATTTTTCTTTTTTCTCGGGTATAATCAAGCCGTAACTGCCTGCGTTTCTTTTGTAAACAACGCAGGTATCACCGCTGTCGGCATCCTCGAACGCATAGAAGCTATGTCCGAGCAAATTCATCTGAAGTATAGCTTCCTCCGACGTCATCGGCTTCAGCGGGAACGATTTGACTCTGATATCAAATACGCCCTCCTCCTCCTCCTCGACAGTCTGCGAAGCACCATCCGCAATAGCGGCTTCGGCAGCGGCAAACGAAGACTTCATCCGTTTTTCGAGGCGAGTCTTGTTTTTGCGTATCTGACCTTCTATCGTGTCGATGCAGCGAGTCAGCGAGGTTCTGAAATCCGATGTGCTCTCTTCCGCGCGGAAGAGAGTTCCGACAACTGAGATGGTAATCTCCATGCATTCGTTATCACGCACACGCTTGAATGTCACCGTTGCATCCGCGCCCTGCGGAAAATATCTGTCAAATTTGGACAGTTTTTTTGCAACAAGTTCCTTCATGTCGTCGCGCACGTTAATCTGTCTTCCGATAATAGAGATGTTCATGATCGTACCACCTTTTTTTAGATTTTACCTCAGCGAATCCGAGCAGGCGCTGATTTTTTCGGCGCCCCCGTCTTAGGACGTCCGTATTCCTCCTTGGTATATAAATTATAGCACAATTTCTTTTTCAAAAATACGTACATATTGTGAATTTTTACATCATTTTTAAATTTTTACGTAATTTATATGCCAATTTGCACTATACAAATAAAGCTTTGAATTTTATATGTGCATTTTCCATCAATCAAAGCATGCTAAGTCCCGTTCATTTAACGAAATGCGTCGTGCTTTGGCGTAAAATACCGTCGTTTTTTTGATGTTTGTGCTGTTTTACCATTAATTTTGCCTACGGAATGTAAACATTTTGTGCATTGGGAAATTGACACTTTTTGCCTTGCATGATATAATGATACAAGGAGATGTTTCAAAAAAAGTGAATACATCCCCGTAAAAACGCAAAAAATCAAATTATAATATAAAATCACACAGGCCGGAGGAATCTGTAAAATGAAGGAAAAATTAAAATGCGCGGTAGTCGGCGCAACCGGTATGGTAGGTCAGCGGTTTCTGACTCTCCTTGATAATCACGAATATTTCACCGTAAGCTGCGTAGCGGCAAGCAGTCGTTCTGCCGGCATGACATATGAAGAAGCGGTTTCGGGCAGATGGAAAATGTCATCTCCGATTCCCGAAAGCGTTCGCAAGCTAACCGTTTTCGACGCATCCGACGTCAAAGCTGTCGGGGAGCAATGCGACTTTATTTTCTGCGCGGTAGACATGCCGAAAAACGAAATCAAGGCGCTCGAAGAAGCGTATGCAAAAGCGGAGATTCCCGTAATATCCAACAACTCCGCCAACCGATTCACAAGCGATGTTCCGATGGTTATTCCCGAAATAAACGCTGAGCATCTCAGCGTAATCGAAAGCCAGCGAAAAAGGCTCGGCACAACAAAAGGCTTCATTGCCGTAAAGCCGAACTGCTCCATTCAAAGCTACGTACCCGCGCTCACACCGCTTCTCAAGTACGGTCTGAAGAAAGTTCTTGTTACAACCTATCAGGCAATCTCCGGCGCAGGACGCACGTTTGAGACATGGCCCGAAATGGTAGACAACGTAATACCTTATATCGGGGGAGAAGAGGAAAAGAGCGAACGCGAGCCGCTCAAAATATGGGGTGAGGTTCGCGGAGGAATTATCACCGAAGCGTCAGAGCCGCTGATTACAACGCAGTGCATCCGCGTTCCCGTATCCGACGGGCACACGGCGGCGGTATTTGTATCTTTTGAAAACACACCTCCGCGCGACACAATAATCGAAGAATGGAACAGCTTCCGCGGACTTCCGCAGCTTATGTCCCTTCCGTCAGCGCCCGAAAAGCTCATTACGTACTTTGAAGAGGACAACAGACCGCAGGCAAAGCTTGACCGCGGACTTTACGGCGGTATGGGAATTTCTGTCGGGCGTCTGCGTGCCGACACAATGTTCGACTACAAGTTTGTCGGGCTCTCGCACAACACGCTGAGAGGTGCGGCAGGCGGCGGCGTACTGATAGCGGAGCTTCTTTTCCGCCAGGGTTATCTGAACTGAATAAAACCGAACAGCGCATGGCGTGCCGGGTTTGCTTGATGAAAGCAAGCTGTGGCACGCCTTTTTGGTTGTGCGGCGGTTGCTCGACGAGAGCAAACGCGGGCTGTCGGATGTGCTTTTCTCCTTTAGCGAGGAGAAAAGCACCAAAAGAGGAACTTTTTCTAACGCTTGGGGAATTTCGAGGCTATCGAGCCTCGACAAAGGCTCCGCCTTTTGAAACCGCGAGCTTTTAAAAAAGCTCGACCAAAACTTTCAGGCGGTTGCTTGAATAAAGCGAACGCGGCGGTCGCTTGACGAGAGCAAACGCGGCGGCTCGACTGAAGAAAGCGAACGCAGATTCACGCGAAATTTTTCTCCCTGCCCGTAAGAAGCAGAAGAAGTACAGGCGCGAGAATCAAGCCAAGCACGCCTGCAAGCCGCCATCCGCAGAAAATAAAGAACAGCGCAACAAACGGATGCACCCCCGTCATCTTTCCGATAAGCCGCGGCTCAAGGAATTGGCGCACAATATAAATCACACCGAATACTATAAGAAGCCCGGCGCCGCGCCAAATTTCGCCCTGATAGAAGCTGAGTGCCGCCCACGGCACAAGAACAGTCCCACATCCGAGAACGGGAAGAGCGTCAATAATCGCAATGATAAACGCCGCCGCAAACGGAGACGGAACTCCGACAATCGAAAGACCTGTCAGCAGTTCGAAAAAAGTCACGGTCATCAAAATAAGGTATGCCCTGAAATACGAAAAAGCCGCACTCTCCGCGTCTCCAAACAGCCGTGAAAGCCGCGCCGCCCACATCTCCGGAAGAAGCGAACGAAAGCTTTTTCCCGCGCCCGGCAAATCGGCAGTAAGATAAATAAATCCGACAACTCCGAAAAGTGTTGACATCATCCCTCCGGGCAGCTTCTGTACAATTCCGCCGAGAAGCTCCGCTGCCGCATTCCCCGCATATGCCGCCGCCTCTTTCAGCGCACCCGAAATAATCGGCGTAACCTCACCATCACCTAAAAACGGTATCATATCGTAAAGGCTTCCGAGAAGCTCCGCAACATCCTGCGCAAATTCGGGTAAACGTCCGACCAGCTCACGCAAACCACCGATAAGCCTCCCCGACGCATACGTAAGAATATACACAGCGAAAGCACACACAATCACAGCATAAACCGCGCATCCCGCCTTTTCATTCACATGACACGCGCGGCTTATTCTCACGCCGAGCGGACGTGCCAACCGCGCCGCGACATATGCCGCCGCAAAAGGAATAATTATGGAGAGTGACGCTTCGGAAATCACCTGCGCCAAAATTATTCCTGCGGCAACAGCGAAAGAAGCGCGCAGAATATTGACTTTTTCGCCCATCACACCTCCGTGAAAATTCGTCTGAACAGCTTTATATAAAATATTATGCCCGAAGAACAAAAAATTTCTCATATATGTTTGACTTTGACACAAATATTTGCTACAATATCTGTAAAATAATATGAGCACGGGAAAATTATCCCGCGCTATAAAAAATCTCATAAAAAGAAAGGCTCTCCGTATGAAACAACTGAAAATTGGCACGCTCCTCACGATTATCCTGCTCATCTGCGCATCTGCGCTGTCTCTCGTGGGATGCTCCGACAAAACAAGCCAACACGGAGAAACGGGTGACCCTATTATGGTACAAATCGAAATGGAAAACGGCGGAATTATGAAGCTTGAGCTTTACCCTGAGTACGCCCCCATAACCGTCGAAAATTTTGTCAACCTCGCAAACGACGGCTTCTACGACGGACTGATTTTCCACCGCGTTATCAAGGATTTCATGATTCAGGGCGGCGACCCTACGGGAACGGGAATGGGCGGTTCCGAAAAAGAAATCAAAGGTGAATTTTCATCGAACGGTGTGAAAAATCCACTCTCACACGAGCGCGGCGTCATATCAATGGCGCGCACAGATAAACCCAACAGTGCTTCGTCACAGTTCTTTATCTGCCACGCAGACTACCCTTCTCTCGACGGTATATATGCGGCATTCGGAAAGGTAATCGAAGGAATCGAAGTGGTTGACGAAATCGCCGGTGTTGCGACCGACAGAAACGACAAACCCCTCACAGATGTTGTGATTAAGTCCATCACCGTTATCGAAGAATAATACTCTGCGAGAAAAACTCGATGATATAAAAAAGGGGTTGTCGCATTAGGATAATTTTTCCAAATGCGACACGCTTTTGTACTTATGAAAAAATCCCACGACTGTGATACCAAACACTTTCGCAAGTGCGTATCAAGTCGCGGGATTCTTTATTTTAAGTTAAATTGAGTCACGCTTGCCAAGCGAGGACGGCTCTCTGCATTAATACATGCCACCCATTCCTGCGCCGCCTGCCGGCTGTACGGGTTCCGGCTCAGGCTTGTTTACAACAAGAGCCTCTGTCGTGAGAACCGTTGCAGCAACGGATGCTGCGTTCTGGAGTGCGGAACGTGTAACCTTAGTCGGGTCAACGATACCGGCTTCAATCATGTCAACATATTCCTCGGTGTAAGCATTGAAGCCGTAGCCTTTCTTGCCGGATGCCTTAATTTTGTCAACAACAACGGAACCTTCGAAGCCTGCGTTCTCTGCTATCTGACGAACGGGAGCCTCAAGAGCCTTGAGAACGATGGAAACACCGGTCTTCTCGTCGCCTTCAACTGTCGAAAGGAGAGCAGCCACATCGTCAATCACGTTAACGTAAGCTGTACCGCCGCCTGCAACTATGCCTTCCTCAACAGCCGCACGTGTAGCGTTGAGAGCATCCTCAATGCGGAGCTTCTTTTCCTTCATTTCGGTTTCGGTAGCAGCACCGACCTTAATTACAGCAACACCACCGGAGAGCTTTGCGAGTCTTTCCTGAAGCTTTTCGCGGTCGAAATCAGATGTTGTAACCTCGATAGCGGATTTAATCTGAGCAATGCGAGACTGAATTTCGTCGCTGCTTCCTGCGCCGCCTACGATAATGGTGTTGTCCTTGTTAACCTTAACCTGACGAGCCTGACCGAGCTGGTCGACTGTGGTTTCCTTAAGGTCAAGACCGAGCTCGTCGCAGATAACCTCACCGCCTGTGAGGATAGTGATATCGCGGAGCATTTCCTTGCGTCTGTCGCCAAAGCCGGGAGCCTTAACAGCAACGCATGTGAATGTGCCGCGGAGCTTGTTCAGAACGAGTGTTGTGAGAGCTTCGCCCTCAACGTCCTCGGCGATTATAAGGAGCTTCTTGCCGGACTGTACAATCTGCTCAAGGAGGGGAAGGATTTCCTGAACGTTTGAAATTTTCTTGTCTGTGATAAGAACAAGCGCATCGTCAAGAACAGCTTCCATCTTGTCTGTGTCGGTAGCCATGTAGGGAGAGAGATAACCGCGGTCGAACTGCATACCCTCAACAACTTCGCTGAAGGTTTCTGCGGACTTTGATTCCTCAACTGTGATAACACCGTCTGAGGTAACCTTTTCCATAGCATCGGCAAT
>JAZODB010000062.1:0-3024 GCA_045596785.1 Eubacteriales bacterium | reverse complement strand
GGTTTGAGGCTTTAAGCTCGCGTATCAGCCTTTTTGTTTCGTGGCGTTTGGAAGCGCTTTCGTCTCGTTCCGCCTCCTCGGTCATTCGGCACGCGCAAGCGAGGAACTCAAGCGAGTTATACCGCGCCCACGCAATGATTGAATCCTCGTGAATCTTGTAAAGCGGTCGAATCAGCTCCATTCCGTCGTAGTTTGTGCTGTGCAGCTTCGGGAGCATTCCTTGGAGCTGTGCGCCCCACAGCATTCCCATGAGTGTTGTTTCGATAACATCCGAGAAGTGGTGACCGAGAGCGATTTTATTGCATCCGAGAGAGCGGGCATAGCTGTAAAGATGACCGCGGCGCATACGCGCGCAAAGATAGCACGAATTTTTTTCTGTTTTTTCCGCAACCGAGAATATATTTGTGTCGAATATTTTCACGGGGAGGTCGAGCCGAGCACAGTTTTCGCGAAGCCGAGACAGATTCGCTTCGCTGTAACCGGGATTCATTGCAATATATTCAACCTCAAATGGCACGTCGGAATAGCGAACGAGCTGTTTCATCAGCACGCCGAGAAGTGCGGAATCTTTGCCGCCGGACATGCAGACCGCGATTTTGTCGCCTGCCGAAATGAGCTCGTACTCCTTTATTGCCGAAATAAACGGAGCCCAAATGTCCTTTCGGTATTTTTTAAGGATGCTCGTGACGGGATCACGGGCGTTTTTTTTCGATTTTTCGATGTTTTCGATGTTTTTGATGCTTTCACTCATTCGTACCACCGCCTTTTCCGTCGCAAATGGTGCTTCGCGCCGCAAGAGAGCGTGCGAGCTCGTCTTTGCAGAGGTCGCGCACAACCTCTGACGCTATAATCAGTCCGCACACGGCGGGGGCAAAAGCGGCGGATGCCGGAGTGAGTCTGCGCGGCGATGCCTGACCTTGTTCGAGAGTCGGCTGAAATTCGGGAGTCTGCGCCT
This sequence comes from Eubacteriales bacterium, assembly GCA_045596785.1. Taxonomy (GTDB): domain Bacteria; phylum Bacillota; class Clostridia; order Oscillospirales; family CAG-272; genus UMGS1696. The sequence continues at coordinate 2,069 of JAZODB010000062.1, read as the reverse complement.
CCTCACGGGAGTACACTACTTTCAGGCGGCGCACTCCGGCGCGTCGGCACTCGCGGCGAATCACAGCGGCGAGGGGGCAGACGGAGGTTTTGTATATATCGGACACCTCAAATTTCGTCGGGTCGAGCTTGTTTCCCGCGCCCATCGCGGAGATGCACGGAACTGCAAGCTCATCGCATTTTTTTATAATTGCGAGCTTTCCCGCAACTGTGTCGATTGCGTCGATGACGTAATCGTACTCGGCGAACGGAAAGCTTTCGATGTTTTCGGGCAGAACAAAATCGTTTCGGATGTTTACTTTGCAGCTTGGATTTATCTCGGCAATTCGCTGAGCCGCCGCCTCCGTTTTCCTAAGTCCCACCGTTTTTCGTGTGGCTATAATCTGTCGATTGAGGTTTGTTTCGGATACGGTGTCGCTGTCAACAATCGTGACTTCGCCTATGCCCGTTCGCACGAGAGACTCAAGCGCGTGCCCTCCGACGCCGCCGATGCCGAATACTGCCACTCGGCTTCGCTCAAGTTGCTCCACGGACTCGCGCCCGTAAAGCATGGCTGTTCTTTCAAGATATGCTTGCATTTTAGTTTTCCTTATTGGCTGAATTTATATGTATGGGGGATGAGGAGACGAAGGACGCGCTTGGGAAACGAAGGACGCGCTTGGGGGACTTTTTGCAAAAAGTCCCCCAAACCCCTCAAAAAACTTTATAAGGGGAGGAGGAATGGGTTTGTGCGCTGACATAAAATTTCAGCTAACCCCCTGCGTTCGCTTTGTTCAAGCGACCGCCGGAAAGTTTTGGTAGGCGAGAGGAACTCTCGCGGCTTTTTATTAAAGCTCTTGGGGTTTTGGGATGAACCCCCGGCGCAAACGGATTTACAGGGCGGCGAACCATGCGGCAGACGGGATGACTTCGGCGGAAATACTGTCGGAGGCAGGGAAAATTTCTCCGTCGAGGCAGAAACGCTCAACCCCCGAAAGAGTGATTTTTCTGCATCTGAAGAAAGAAACCACGTCATCGAACTTCTTTTTGAGCTGACCGCTTGGGTGAATGTATGTTCCTTCGCGATAATCGCCTATGAGCGAAACGAACTCTCGTCTGGTCACGTCATTTATTGCGAGGACGTCCATCGCGCCGTCGGTGATTGAGGCAAGAGGCGCCGCTTTGAATCCGCCGCCGTAGTATCTGGCGTTGGCGAATGCGGCAAGAAGCAGCTCCTGCTCGATATCGCGGTCGGGCAGAGGATTACCGCTCAGATTGACGACCCCCTCAAGCTTGATTTTTGCGTGAATCGTTTTTTTCGCGGCAAGAGTTTTGACAACTCCCGCAATATACGAGGTTTTTCCCGTAAACAGCGGAAATTTCTTTAAAGAGTAGGTCTCGTGCACAACCGCACAGTCGAATCCCACGTTCATTATGTTCGCAAAGTAGCGCGTAACGCCGCCCGATTCGGTTTTTATCAGGTCAATGCGTGACAGCTCGGTTTTGACAAAATCTCCGGAATCGTTCGCGTAGGCGGAAAAATCGTTGCCGCTTCCGCCGGGTATTACAGAAAAAGATGCGGTTTCCGATGCGCCTGAGTTCATCAGTCCGTTCACTGCCTCGTATACCGTTCCGTCACCGCCGTACACTATTGCGTGCGCGAACGGATCGCGGCAGAACAGCTCACGTACAAGCTCCTCTATCTGACCGGGGCGGTCGCTCGTCATTATCTCTCCGCCTATTTCGCCGATTGTGCGCTTTGCCGCTTCGTAGAGCTTTCGTTTTCCTGCCGCAGGATTCAAAATGTGCACCTGTCGTCTCTCGTTTACGTTTGGCAAAACAATTTTTCTGCCGGCTGTCTCTTCCTCGGGTATAATAGCTCTCATTTCTGTACTCCGTTTTTCGTTATTTTTAATTGTCAGGCTCAGCGGCTCAGTTTTGCCGCCTTACCGATTTGTATTCATCGTAATATCTATAATACGGACATGCCGAATGTGCTCCGCCCTCACGCTCGCGGTAAAGGCCATCTTCGTCTATATTGACCGTACATCCCATCGCTCCGTCTTCATCTATTATATCGTAATGTACACA
>JAZODB010000061.1:0-2639 GCA_045596785.1 Eubacteriales bacterium | reverse complement strand
CATTAAATCAGTCAAAACTTAATTTAGGATCATATCTGACACTTGCCTCTCCGACCTTTGAAATATCTATATATGCGGGTACATTTTTATCAAAATCGGCATATGTAACGGTTTTGTATGCAGTCCTGAGCTTCAAATCACAGTCCTCCTCGGAGCCTATTCTGAGGATATACATATCGGATACACACATTGTAATGTCATAGGCATCCGAAAGGTCAATCTGTTTAATTTGCCTCGACGTTCCAAAATACGATTCGGCGGATGCGGTTAAAATTTCTCTGATGAACCGTTCCTTTTTTTCATCCGAAAATGATATTACCCTTCCCGCAACCGAATAATCGACAGTCGGAAGCACAAGCTCGACAATCCCATCTCCGACAGAGTCTCCTGCATTTCCAAGCACGCGAAGTCCTGCCGATAAAAGAAGTCGTTCTCCGTAAATTTCCGCAACGTACATCGCTGTATCTTCCTCTGTCGCAATACTTACCGTGTTCGGAATTTTACGCGAAATTTCAGCGGATTTTATGTGCGGACACCTGAATGTTATACTGTCTTCCGCTTTCGTCACCGAAAAAGAGTATAGATTATCACCATTTTCTATTCCCGCTGCATCAATAATTTTCTCTTTTGTATACGAATCAAAATTATCCACATTGATATCGGATATTACGAAAAAAGTCTTGTAAACAAAACATATGAACGCGGCTAAAATCAAAACAAGAATCAGTGCTGTCAAAAGCGCATGTCTGTATTCATAAATTTTCTTGCGTGCAACAGCTTGTTTTTTAGCAATGCTTTCATCACGGCGTCCGCGTGCCTCAATCGACTCAAAGAGATTGACAAGTTTTTCAATAAACAGTTTCAAAGGACGCTCACTGACAGCTTCTCCGCCAAAAGCTCCGCTCGGTTTGTATGAATAACTTCTGTCGTTATGTTTTCCGTTAACATTTTCCGCTTCTGAAAATTTATAAGAACGATATGCTCCGTTGTATGCTTGTCTCCGCAAAACATCCCCGTTTTCGAAATTTGTTTTACGTGTACCCTGTCTGTATTGCTGTGCATTTTTCATTTGGGATTCATATCGTGAATGGGAGCAGCCTCTTTTTGTATCGGCAAAACTCGAAGCATAAGCTCTCTCATTAACATGTTTTTTCCCGACTGATGCACTGCATTTCGATTGACGAGTGACACCGTATTCCTTGTAAAGCTGTTTCCTTTTTGACTCCTTCGGGCATATTCTGTCATAGACATACAGCACTTCACTTCCTCGAGCCTTATTTCGTGTATCCAATTCGCCGCCTCCTTTCGTAATTGAATTATTTCTATTGATTTTTATGTTTTTTTACAAGCTCGCATAAATCCATATATATAAGCTTATTTGAATCAGGCACAGCAAATTGCCTGATATTCCGGCTCATTTCGTTGCGAATTGCAGTTCCTTCATCCGAAAGAAGATGCGCAATCTCATCTATCAGAACCTTCGCTCCGCCCTCAAGCTCTTTTTCTTCAATCAAAGACGCTGCTTTTGCATCGTAAAGCACCTTTGCATTTTTATATTGATGATTTTCCGCAACATTTGGTGACGGAATAAAGACCGCACATTTTCCCGTAATTGCAAGCTCGGATACCGTCATTGCTCCCGCACGGTTTATCGTTATATCCGCAGCCGCCATTTTTATCGGCATATCATAAATGTATTCACAAAGCTCAATATTTTCGGCTTTGTCGAGTCCCATCTCTATAAACTGCTTGGTGCACAGCTCATGCTCAATGGCTCCCGTTGCATGAATATGATATACCTCAGGGTGTTTTGCCGTAAATTCACGCATAAGACATAAAACTGCATCGTTCACTTTTTCAGCACCCATACTTCCGGCATACGAAAGAATGATGTACTTGTATTTATCGGAAATACCAAGCTTTTTTCGAGCCTCATCCTTTGTAAATGACGAAAAACCTCCCATTACAGGATTCCCTACTTTCAGAAGCTTCTCCTTCGGGCAGGTAAGCGTATCGCCTGTTTTTTCAAAGTTCAGATATATTCTGTCGACATATTTTTGAAGCATCTTAACAGCAACTCCCGCTATTGCGTTTGATTCATGAAGTGCTGTCGGGATTCCCATATCGGAAGCCGCCTTAACAACGGGCCAAGAGACGTATCCCCCTGTCCCAACAACAAGGTCGGGCTTAAATTGCTCAATAATCGCGCGCGCTTTGTAAGGAGATGTCACAGCCAAATATGCCGCACGAAGATTCGCGGGAGACAAGCTGCGCCGTATTCCCTGAACCTCAACGTAATAAATAGGATATCCGGCTTTGGGAACAAGTTTGTGTTCAATGCCCTTTTTTGTACCCACATAAGCAATTACAGAATCGGAATCGTTCAATTTTATAGTATTTGCTATTGCAAGTGCCGGATTCACATGACCGCCTGTTCCGCCGCCCGTCATAAGAACTCTCATATATATGCTCCCAACTAAAATTATAATAGTCCGGCTTTTCTCGCCAGCTCATCATGCTCAATATCGGATTTCTTACGATAATACTGCTGTGATATTTTAAGAAGTATTCCCATTTCAGCCATTACTATTACAAGTGCCGAGCCGCCGTATGAGAAAAACGGAAGCGTAATGCCCGTA
>JAZODB010000060.1:0-2010 GCA_045596785.1 Eubacteriales bacterium | reverse complement strand
ACCTCAACGACAAGGGTTATCCCTGCGAAGTACACTATCACACCGAAAAGTTTGCCGCATACGGGCACAATTATACAATTGTGGAAAACACTCCCGCATCACACGGAGTTGACGGAATAAAGAAATCCGTATGCCAAAACTGTGGGGATATCGTTTCCGAAATACTGACGGGCGATGCACACAACTACGAAATCTTATCCGAAACTTCCGCAGACTGTACAAACGGAGGAGGCACAACATACCGCTGCACACTCTGTGAAGACGAATATACCGATGATATTCCCCTTCTCGGGCATGATTTTGAAATTACGGAGTCTGTCGAGGTAACCGCCAACAAAGACGGATATATAAAATCAATCTGCCGACGATGCGGCGAGGAAAAAACCGAAATCATCCCCCACTGCGAGCACGAATTTTCAAAAGATACAGTAGCTCCGCAGTGCGAAAAATCCGGAAGCATTTTTTACAAATGCCAAAAATGTGGGTATGAAAAGAGCGAGCTCTTGCCTCCGCTCGTTCACAGCTTTGAGGTTGTATCCGAGGTGCCTCCGACATGTGAGCTCGACGGTGTACAAAGCCTGAGATGCAGCATATGCGGTACGGATAACGATAAAATTGTCTCTGCCACCGAGCACAGCTATGTCATAACCGAGAAAAAACGGAACGCAATCCGCAAAAAATGTTCTGTATGCGGAAATGAAATAACGGAAAAAACGGAACGACAAAATTCCGCGAAGCCCATATTTATTGCGATAACCGTAATGGTTGCCGTCCTCGTCGTAAGCACGTCGGCTATTCTCATGATAAAGCGAAATGCAAAAGCGGATGATAAAAACTCCGCCGTTTAATCTTCCGAATATCTGCGGCGGAATGAATTCTGCGGCGGAATGATTCCGCGGCGGAACGAATTCCGCGGCGGAACGATATTTAATATAACGCATTTTCGCCGACAGACAGCGCGCAAAAAAGAAAAAACGACTGCCGCAAAGCAATGATTTCAATGCTTAATGCGGCAGTCGTTTTTGAGTTATACTCTATTGTTTTTTTCGAAGCAAAGAAGCCTTTACGACACCTTTCGGATCACTTATCAAAAGAATCGCAAGCCAAATAACCAAGCCGAGTGCAACAACGGACAAGCCGAGATATAAATCGTTCAGCATGTCATCGAAAGCGGGTGTAAAGTATGCGGCACCAAGCTCCGCATACTCAAAGCACGCATCTATAAACCACATGAGCGATGCGCCCCAAAACATGAGACACAATGTTCCCAATTTCATTTTGCTCTGCGGTGCGTTATTATACCAAACAACAGTACAGATAATGGCGGCAAAAACCGCTGTAAGCAAGGTCATTTGATTCCCCTTAATTCTCGGATACCTGAATATCCATAGCTTTCCTGTGCATTTTATGCGAAACAAAAAGCATAACGCCCCACACAGCAGTAACTGCTATCGACATGGTTCCGCCCACAGCCGCCATTTCCTCAAGCATAATTGCCGCATCCTCGGGATTTGAGGCATTTGTCAAAAAAGGAAACCACGGAACAATTTCACCGTGCCACACATGCTCAAAAAGAAGAAGCGCAGAGCCGCCCCAAAGCATTCGCGAAAGCCATCCGAGCTTTTCCGAAAACTTTATACCTTCAAACTCACTCCCACAATTACCGTTATCAGAACAAACGGAAGAGTTTTTTTCTTTTGATTCGGCAATTTTTTTTGCAACGGTAACCACTATGGCTTCAACAGCCGGAACTACCAAACATGCCATCTTAAATCCCCCCTGATTTTAAATACGATTATGCAATATCGTTTAATTTATTTTACACCCCATGACATCATTTGTCAAGTCCGATTTCAGACAAGTCATCTCCCTTTTACTTTTTGTGCTTATAGAAAAAACTTCGTCGATTTTTCCAGAGAGTGTTCGCATTGCAGCGGACAAAGCCGTATCTACACTTGGTTTTATTCCCCATACCTTGAAATATTCATAAACATATTGTACAATAAAAAT
>JAZODB010000059.1:0-4180 GCA_045596785.1 Eubacteriales bacterium | reverse complement strand
CTTGAACCCGTACGGTGTGAACCACACGCCCCTCAAACGTGCGCGTCTGCCAGTTCCGCCACTTCCGCATTTGACATTGTGATGTCAACGAGTATATTATACATCAAGTGATACGGTTTGTCAAGAAAAAAATGAAATTTTTTAAGGAAAAATTAATGCGGAGCGAGGATTGATTATAAACCGAAATTCGCTCAGGCAGTTCTCCCGACCGAAGAATAAAATATCGTGAAAGAGTAGGGGCAAAATTACAGCAGCTTGTGAGGCTGTATCTTGAAAAAGAAAAGCCGCTTAGATAAGCCGCTTAAATAAATCCGCTATGATTTGCCGTAAATGTGACTCCGAAAATACCTGATTAATCGCGTAAAACAAAAAAACATCTGATTCTCTTCAGATGTTTTTTATGCGGAAAACGGGACTTGAACCCGTACGGTGTAAACCACACGCCCCTCAAACGTGCGCGTCTGCCAGTTCCGCCACTTCCGCATGCGGCACACCTTTCGGTCTGCCGACGGGTTATATTATATCACTGTAAAATGGTTTTGTCAATATGTATTTTGAAATATTTTTACGCTTTTGCGGAAAACCACCATACATTACCCATTGCGATAACGCAAATTATATCGATAATCCAAAGTATAGTGGGACCTGCCACAAGAAGAATTACCGCAAGAACAATGCCGAGCGTATTTTTTTCTTCGATACTGCGGATTAAACGGTAGATTTGCCATACTATGTCGAGGGCGGGGAGCGCAAGAATGATTTTTACGATTTTGGGGAGCGATTCGAATGCTTTTGAAAGTTCGTTCATTTTATTTCTCCTTATATTTTTTTATATATTGAGATTATACTACTTTTTTCGGAATAATTCAATAGTTTTAGGGATTTTATATCACTTTTTTTGGAAGAATTTCCGATAGCATTAAAAACGAGGGAGTTGTCGCCAATCAATAAAAGTTTCGCTCGGCGAGAGGAACTCTCGCGGCTTTTTAAAAGGCTCGTGGGGTCTCGGGGTAAAGCCCGGGGAGTCGGGAAAAGTTCCTCTTTTTGCTTCTTTTTCCCCCTCGATAAAGGAGAAAAAGAAGAAATAAATGATTTGCATACACAAAAAGGGTTGTCGCATTCGGATAAATTATCCTTAATGCGACAACCCTCAATCGACAAGTATTATTTTAGAGTGTAAATCGGCTCGGCGTTTTCGATTATGCAATCTTTTGTTATAGTGACCTTTGCAACGTCTGTGCGCGACGGAAGCTCAAACATGATTTTTGTCATGGATTCTTCGAGTATTGAGCGAAGTCCGCGCGCGCCTGTATTTCTTTCGATAGCGCGGTTTGCGATTGCAGTAAGCGAATCCGCAGAAAATTCAAGCTCCACGTTATCCATAGAAAACAGCTTGGCATACTGCTTTGTTAAACAGTTTTTCGGCTCCGAGAGAATCCGCACGAGAGCGTCGCAGTCGAGATTTTCAAGTCCCACTATAACGGGGAGTCTGCCCACAAGCTCAGGTATGATGCCGTATTTTACGATATCATGAGCGGATACATCCTTGAAAATACCGTCGCGGAGCTTTTCTTCTTTTTTCTTGATGTCTCCCCCGAAGCCTATTGAGGACTGACCTTTGCGCTGCTCTATTATTTGGTCGAGCGTATCGAAGGCGCCGCCGCAAATAAAGAGAATATTTTCCGTATTTATCTGAATAAATTCCTGATTCGGATGCTTTCTTCCTCCCTGCGGCGGAACATTTGCAACCGTACCCTCAAGAATTTTCAGAAGTGCCTGCTGAACGCCCTCACCGGAAACATCACGTGTTATTGATCGGTTCTCGCTTCGGCGGGAGATTTTATCTATTTCATCGATATATATTATTCCGCGCTCCGCAAGCTCGATATCGTAATCCGCCGCCTGAATCAGTCTGAGCAGGATGTTTTCGACATCCTCTCCGACATATCCGGCTTCGGTAAGAGTTGTAGCATCAGCTATTGCAAAGGGAACACGCAAGGTTTTTGCAAGCGTCTGTGCGAGAAAAGTCTTTCCGACTCCCGTAGGACCGATGAGAAGCACATTGCTTTTTTGAATTTCCACTCCGTCATCCGTATCCTCGGATTTTTTTGAGTTTTTCAGCTTAAGCTGCTTGTCATGATTTATGAGTCTTTTGTAGTGATTGTAAACCGCTACCGCAAGGGCTGTTTTTGCGTTGTCCTGACCGATAATGTATTCATCAAGAGTCGCTTTGATTTCGACAGGAGTGGGGAGTTCATTTTGTGAAAGCGTAGCCGATACGGTTTCCTCGTTCATGTGATCGAATATAATATCGTTGCAGGCTTCCACGCATTTGTCGCAAATATAAAGTCCCGTAGGGGATGGAATCAGAAATTCTACCTGATTTTCACCTCTTCCGCAGAACGAACAGGTGCGGTCAACTTTCAGGCGTCCGCCGTTGTGTGAATTTTGAGCCATTCTGAAATATAAACCTTTCGTATGTCTTTGGAGAAATTACGGGCGGTGTTCGATAACTTTATCTATAAGACCGTACGCGCATGCGGCGTCAGCTGTCATAAAGTTGTCACGCTCGGTGTCTGCCGCGATTATGTCAATGGGTTTGCCTGTGTTTTTCGCGAGGATGGAATTGAGTCTTTCGCGGGTACGGAGAATGTGCTCCGCCTGGATTTTAATGTCTGTCGCCTGACCTTGTGCTCCGCCGAGGGGCTGATGAATCATGATTTCACTGTTTGGGAGAGCGAGACGCTTTCCTTTTGCGCCCGATGAAAGAAGAAACGCGCCCATTGAAGCTGCCATTCCGATGCAGATTGTGGAGACGTCGCATTTTATGAAGTTCATCGTATCATAAATTGCAAGTCCCGCACTGACGGAGCCTCCGGGGCTGTTGATGTACAGGCTTATGTCTCGATCGGGATCCTCTGCTTCGAGGAATAAAAGCTGAGCCACAACGAGAGAAGCTGTTACATCGTTTACTTCATCGGCGAGAAAAACGATACGGTCATTTAAAAGACGTGAATAAATATCGTAGGAACGCTCGCCGCGGTTTGTCTGCTGAACTACCATTGGAACAAGTGCCATAATATACCTCCGTTTGTATGTGTTGTACTGCCCCGACAAATTAGAGCGGGGAGTGTGATTATTTGTCGGATTCTGGTGAAATATCCCGATTAGTGACAATACCGCTACCCCGATAAAGCATGGGCAGCGGCAGAATCACTTATAAATTAAACTTATTCGGCATCTTTCTGCTCGTTTGCGTTTTCGTCTACTTCAGTAATAACGGCTTTTTCGCGAACAAGATCAATAGCTTTCTTAACCTTTATGTCTTCTGCAACCGCATCGGCTGCAACTACTTCTTTAATCTTGTCGGCTTCCATTCCGTACTGCTCTGCAAGACGAGCATATTCGGCTTCTGTTTCTTCTTCGGTTGCCTCAAGATTTTCAAGAGCGGCAATCTTTTCGAGAGCAAGACGTGTCTTTACCTGACGTTCCGCATCGGGACGCATCTGTTCGCGGAGCTTGTCGAGGTCGAGACCTGTATACTTGAAGTATGTCTGAAGGTCGAGACCGTTCATGCGCAGTCTGTTGTCGTAGTCACGCACGAAGTTTTCGGTTTCGTTTTCGAACATGCACTCGGGAATTTCGCCTTCAAGCTTTTCGATGAGAACTTTGATAAGATTCTCATCAACGTGAGCATCTGAATGCTTCTTGTGGTCTTCTTCGATTTTTGCCTTTATGTCTGCCTTATATTCATCAAGTGTATCAAATTCGGAAGCATCGCGCGCAAATTCATCGTCGAGAGCGGGAAGCTCATTGAACTTGATTGCATTGAGCTTGCACTTGAATACAGCTTCTTTATCTGCGAGATTTTCAGCGTGATAATCAGCCGGGAACTTTACGTTTACGTCAAACTCGTCACCGATTGAGTGACCGACTATCTGGTCTTCGAAGCCCGGTATGAACTGACCGGAGCCGAGCTTAAGCTGGTGTCCTTCGGCTTTACCTCCGTCGAACGCCTCTCCGTCAACGTAGCCGTCGAAATCGATTGTAACCAAGTCCTCATTTTGAGCGGCGCGATCTGTGATATCTATCATACGGGAATTGCGATTCTGAACTCTTTTCAGCTCATCCTCAACCTCTGCATCGGTAGCATGGGAAACAGGGCGGTCAACTGCGATTC
>JAZODB010000058.1:0-3437 GCA_045596785.1 Eubacteriales bacterium | reverse complement strand
ATCAAGGTGTCCGGAGTTCGACTCTCCGATGGAGCATAAAGCCTTGTAATTTTATTACAAGGCTTTTGTTTTTTATTGCATGTGAAATATTGCAATTATCGCTGATTTATGGTATAATTTACATCATAAAATAAAACTTCTCAAAAGAAGAGGGAACATGTAATGTATTATTTGTCATTTCCCGGTCTCGGAATAGAACCGTTTCATATTGATAAGGTAGCCTTTTCCGTTTTCGGACGTGATATTGCGTGGTACGGAATACTCATAACTTGCGGAATGTTGCTTGCAGTGCTTTGCAGTATTTATCTTGCTAAAATCGAAAAAATTTCAGTTGATGATATTGTCGATCTTGCTTTTTTTGTTATAATTTTCGGTGTTATCGGAGCGCGTGCCTATTATGTTATATTCTCGTGGAATGAGTTTAACTATGTGGCCACGGGAGGTACTTTTTTTGAAAATCTTTGGGGAACAATATATAATATCATAGCTGTTTGGGAAGGTGGGCTTGCCATTTACGGCGGAGTAATAGCCGGACTTATAACCGCGTATGTTTTCTCAAAAGTCAAAAAAATTAAGTTCTTAAAACTGTTTGATATTTTAGCACCGTGTGTTTTGATTGGACAAATTATCGGACGTTGGGGTAATTTTATCAATATTGAAGCATATGGCGCTGAAACCTCATTACCGTGGAGAATGGGGATTTTGTTCAGCTACACGGGGGATGTAATGAGTACGGGAATGTGGACTGCTGAAAAATATGTTCATCCGACATTTTTGTATGAATCACTTTGGAATTTGGTTGCTCTTGTAATTATCCTTTCCCTGTATAAAAAGAAAAGATTTGACGGTCAGATGTTCTCATCATATTTGATTTGGTATGGCTTCGGTCGTATGCTGATTGAGGGACTCCGTACAGATAGCTTAATGCTCGGCGTTTTAAGAGTCTCTCAATTAGTAGGACTTATTTCATTTTTCGTCGGGGTTATTTTAATGATATGGTTGGCAAGGTTTTCAAAAAAATATTCGGTCGAAAAAAATAAAGAATATGTCCCGATATATGAAAACGCTCACGCGGAAATATCGGATACATCAGATGAAAATACAGACTCGCAGCAAAACAGCGGTGATAAAGGAGAAGAATAATGGCACATATTATTGACGGACGTAAAATATCAGCGGCAGCAAGGGAGGATATTGCTCTCCGCGCACATGATTTTGAAGAAAAAAATGGATTTAAGCCGGGGCTTGCTGTTGTAATCGTCGGAACGGATCCTGCATCTCAGGTGTACGTTCGAAACAAGAAAAAAGGATGCGAAGAAGTAGGATTCTATTCCGAGGTGCATGAGCTTCCGGAGTGTACTACCGAAGAAGAGCTTCTTGCAAAAATTGAAGAAATCAAATCTAATGAAAAAATACACGGAATACTCGTACAGCTTCCGCTTCCTCGGCATATTAATGAAAAAAGTGTTATTAATGCGATTCCGTCTGAGAAAGATGTTGATGCATTCCACCCTATAAATACGGGCAAGATTATGATAGGGGATTATGATTTTGTTCCATGCACTCCCGCAGGTGTTATGAAGATGCTTGAGTACGAGAATATATCCGTATCGGGAAAAGAATGTGTAGTGGTTGGAAGAAGCAATATTGTCGGCAAACCGATGGCTATGCTGCTTTTGCATGCAAACGGTACAGTAACAGTGTGCCATTCGAAAACTAAGGATTTGGCAGAGGTCACTCGCTGTGCCGATATCCTTGTTGTTGCAATAGGAAAAGCTGATTTTATAACTGCTGACATGGTTAAACCGGGAGCGGTTGTAATTGATGTGGGAATGAACCGAAAGCCTGACGGAAAGCTGACGGGAGATGTTGATTTTGCTTCCGTTTCAGAGGTTGCGTCCGCTATCACTCCCGTTCCGGGAGGTGTAGGAGTTATGACAATCACAATGCTTCTCGAAAATACGCTGAAAGCTGCCGAGCTTTCTTTAAAATAATCAAGCTTAACAATTAATTTCGATAATAAAGTGCAAAATTTGTTAGATAAATACCGATATTTGCTATGAAATCACTTGACTCATATTGTATTTCGTGGTATAATATATATTGCCGCATGATGTCGGGTTTTATAAAAACGTAAAGTTTACCCGCTCAGCGAGTTCACAAAAAGAAAGTGAGGTGCTTTTCGAAGATGTTTGCTATTATTGAAACAGGCGGAAAGCAGTACAAGGTAAACGAAGGAGACGTTATCTTCGTTGAAAAACTCAACAATGCTGAGGGAGAAAAAGTCGTATTTGACAAGGTTCTCGCAGTATCGACAGCCGATGGATTTAAGTCCGGTAAGCCCACAGTTGAGGGTGCTACTGTATCGGCTAACGTAGTAAAGAATGGTAAAGCTAAAAAAATCTACGTTATGACCTACAAGTCAAAGAAAAACGAAAAGAAAAAAATCGGTCACAGACAGCCTTATACAAAGGTTCAGATTGAGAAAATCGCATTTTGATTTGAAGCCGAAAAACGATAGTTTAAGCAGGTAGTTGTAGTGACAAAGATTACTTTTTTTACGAGAAACGGAATTTTTTGGGGATTTCGTGAAATAGGTCATACCGGTTTCGGAGAAGAAGGCGAAGATATATTGTGTTCGGCACTGTCATCAATGACAATGCTTATACTTAATACACTTGAAATAGCGTATGAATGTTCTGTCGATTTTGTTATTGATGAGAAAACTACCGATATAACCGTAAAATGTAAAAGTGCTCTCCCCGAATATGAGAGTGATGAAAAAAAGCAATTTGCGGCCTCGGGTTTGTTGTCCGGATATTTTTATCAGCTTAATGATCTTCTCGAAGAATATTACGATTATCTTGATATTGATACTGTCGAAGAGTAACGGCACATATTTATTATGGAGGAAGTAACAATGATTAGAATTAGTTTACAGTTCTTTGCACACAAAAAAGGTGTTGGTTCCACAAAGAACGGTCGTGACAGCGAATCGAAGCGTCTCGGCGTTAAAAAAGCTGACGGACAGCCTGTTATCGCAGGTAACATTATTATTCGTCAGAGAGGTACACATATCCATCCCGGCAATAATGTAGGTCGCGGAACAGACGATACTTTGTTCGCTCTTATCGACGGAAAAGTAAAGTTTGAAAAAATTTCCAACGACAGAAGACAGGTAAGCGTATACGCAGACTGAGTCGATATTTAAGTTCAGTTAGTGGATGTACTTGTTTTTGCATTTGTTTTTAATAATTCTCAAAAAAGCCGTGCAGTCAAATCTGCATGGCTTTTTTATTTCATAAAATTGCAACACATAATATTGATTTCTCGGAGCAAATTAGAATATAGGCGCGCACATTTGCGTGCAAAAAACGGGAGTTAATACGATGAAAAGATTTTTGAAAAAAATAAGCTATATTTCATTAAGTCGGAGG